>PLSB01000133.1:29864-51661 GCA_003165005.1 Acidobacteriaceae bacterium
GGCATGGGCGCGGTCTTCGCCGGCGTAACGGTGGTGGCATGGTACCCGATCACGCCGTCGACTTCGCTGATTGAGGCGACCACGGACCTCTTGAAGAAATTCCGCGTTACGCCGGAGGGCAAGGCCACCTTTGCCGTGGTGCAGGCCGAGGACGAGTTGGCGGCGATCGGCATGGTGCTGGGCGCGGGTTGGGCCGGCGCGCGGGCAATGACCTCGACCTCGGGACCGGGCATCTCGCTGATGGCGGAGTTTTCCGGACTCGGCTACTACGCCGAGATTCCCGGCGTGATCTTCGACGTGCAGCGCACCGGGCCTTCGACGGGCATGCCCACGCGCACCCAGCAGTCGGATCTGCTGTCGACCGCGTTTCTCTCGCACGGCGACACCAGGCATCCCGTTCTGCTGCCCGGCAGCATGAAGGAGTGCTTCGAGTTTGGCTACGCGGCCTTCGATCTGGCGGAGCGCATGCAGACGCCGGTGTTCGTGCTCACCGATCTCGATCTGGGCATGAACAACTGGATGTCGGAGCAGTTTGTGTATCCTGAGAAGCCGCTGGATCGTGGCAAGGTGCTCACGGCTGAAGAACTGGAGAAGCTGGGCAGCTTCTCGCGCTATCGCGACGTGGACGGCGACGCCATCGGATGGCGCACGCTTCCCGGCACGGCGCATCCCAAGGCGGCGTATTTTACGCGCGGCTCGGGGCACAACGATGCGGCTGGCTACACCGAGCGGCCGGAGGAGTACCAGGCCGTAATGGAGCGGCTGGCGCGGAAGTTCGAGAGGGCGCGGACCATGGTTCCCGCGCCGGTCGAGTACCGCAACGGCAAAGCGAAGATCGGGTTCCTGGCCTACGGATCGACGGACTTCGCGCTGCGCGAGAGTCTGGACCAGATCGAGAAGGAGCACGGCCTGAGCGCGGACTACATGCGCATTCGCGCCTTCCCGTTCGCGCACGAGATTCACGACTTTGTGGCCAGTCATGAGCGCGTGTACGTGGTGGAACAGAACCGCGACGCGCAGATGGCGAGCCTGCTCAAGCTCGATCTTGCTGCCGAGCAGGTGGTCAAGCTGCGCAGCATTCTGCACTACAACGGTTTGCCCATCGACGCGCGCACCATTACGGAAGAGTTTCGCACCAAGGAGGGCTTGTAATGGCTACGGCAACTGCCAGTGGGGCCGCGGGCCCGAAGCTGAATCATATTGGGCTGCCGATCGTGGAGTATCGCGGCGGCAAGTCCACGCTGTGCGCCGGCTGCGGCCACAATGCGATCTCGGAGCGCATCATCGACGCCATGTTCGAGATGGGCGTGGAGCCGGAGCGCGTGATGAAGATGAGCGGCATCGGCTGCTCGTCGAAGAGCCCCGCGTATTTCATGAACCGCTCGTTCAGCTTCAACAGCGTGCACGGGCGCATGCCGAGCATCACGACCGGCGCGGTTCTGGCCAACAGCACCATGAAGGCGCTCGGCATCTCCGGCGACGGCGACACAGCGTCGATCGGCATGGGACAGTTTGTGCACCTGCTGCGCCGCAACCTGCCGATGATTTATATCATCGAGGACAACGGCGTCTACGGGTTGACCAAGGGGCAGTTTTCGGCCACGGCCGACATCGGCTCCCGGCTGAAGACCGGCGTGATCAACGATCTTCCGCCTATCGACACCTGCGCTCTCGCCATCCAGTTGGGCGCAACCTTCGTGGGCCGCTCGTTCTCCGGCGACAAGAAGCAACTGCTTTCCATGCTGAAGGCGGCCATCGCGCATAAGGGAACCGTGCTGCTCGACGTGATCAGCCCCTGCGTCACCTTCAACGATCACGAGGGATCGACCAAGAGCTACAAGTTCCTGCAGGACCACGACGAACCGATCAACGAGGTCGGTTTCGTGGCCAGCTTCGACGACATTGAGGTGGATTACGATTCCGGCCAGGTTTACGACGTGGAGATGCACGACGGTTCGCAGCTGCGCCTGCGCAAGCTGCTCGAGGACTACGACCCCACGGACAAGGCCAACGCGGTGCGCACGCTGATGGAGGCGCAGGAAAAGGACGAGATCCTTACCGGCGTCTTCTACATCGATACGCAGAAGCCGACCTTTCTCGATCAGCTCAACATGGTGGATGAGCCGCTGGCCACGCTGCCCGAGTCGTTGACGCGCCCGCCGAAATCGGCGCTCGAAAGCCTGATGGCGAATCTGCAGTAACGCGGGAATTCGACGCCAAGCGCTGCCTCACCCGCGGCGAGGCGATGCTTTGCCGCTGCAGGAGCGACGGCTGCTCAAGACGCTTTTCCGCGCAACAACTCTTCGGCGCGGAACCAGTCCTCCGCGTCGCTCCCGTGCGCGCGGCCGCGTTCGTTCCAGAGGCGATGCGCAAGCTGGGCCACCGATTCGCGGGAGATCGAGACGGGCGCTTCCATTTTGAGAACCGTCGCCTTCTTCGCGGCGGGCTTCTTGGCTGCGGGCTTGCGCGGCTTTGCGGCAGCCTTGGGAGCGGCGTCTGCCTTCTTCACTGACTTTGCCATGCGGAAATCCTCCTGAGGGATGAAGGAATCAGAGCGAACAACTCTATTGAGTAGGATAGCGAAGATCGAGATTCCTTGTTTGGCGAACTAGCCGCGAAGAACCATCGTCGTAAACTGGCGCGTGCGCGCGCCGAGGCAGGCGTGTGGCGGAGACTTTTTTTGAGAAGCCGCCGGGCAGAGTGTATCGTGGTTTCAAGCAAGCGTTTATGATGACCCCCGCCATCGATACCACCACGCTCACTCGTCGCTTTGGCGATTTCACAGCCGTCGATAACGTGAATCTGCGCGTCGACGCCGGGCAGTTCTTCGGATTCCTGGGCCCCAACGGCGCCGGCAAATCCACCACCATCAAAATGTTGACCGGCCTGCTGGCGCCCACTTCCGGCAGCATCCGCATCCTCGGCGAAGATTTCGAGGTCCGATCCGCGGAGATCAAGCGGCAGATTGGCGTGGTGCCGGAGGGAATGGCGCTCTTCGGCCGTCTCACCGCCGGCGAGTACCTGCAATTTGTCGGGCGCATGTATGGCCTGGACCGCGTCACCACACTGAATCGCACGCGGGAGTTGCTCGAGTTCATGCAGTTGGCCGATGAGCAGAAGAAACTCATCACCGATTTCTCGCACGGCATGCAGAAGAAACTGGCAATGGCGGCCGCTGTCATTCATGGGCCGAAGGTGCTGTTTCTCGACGAGCCCTTCGAGGGCGTGGATGCGGTGGCCGCGGGCACGTTGAAAGCCATGCTGCAGCGCATGATTGCACGCGGCGCGACGATCTTCCTCACTTCGCACGTGCTGGAGATCGTGGAGCGGCTATGCACGCACATCGCCATCATTCATCGCGGCCGACTGGTGGCGCAGGGCGCGCTCGATGAGCTGCGCGCAGGTGCCAGGCGTACCGGCCAAGCGGGAATCGAAGCCGGCGCCGCGCCGCCGGAAGCGGAGAAGCGCAGCTTGGAGCAGATCTTCCTCGAGATTGTGGGCACGGATCGCGAAGGCAATCCCGGCGCAGTGACGCCTGAGCAGGAGCTCTCATGGTTGAGCTGACGGGCTCACAGAGTCTTCCTGATTCCATGTCGCCCATTCCGGCGAGCACGCAGTTGCTGGCCGTCGCGTGGCTGCGCTGGCGCATCTTTGTGAACAGTACATTTCGCAGGCAGCCCAAGAACAAACGCCAAATTGCCGGGCTGGTGTTTGCCATTCTCCTGCGCATCGTGGTCTGGCCTATTCTTGCGCTTATGATGGTTGGCCCCATTGTGGGCAGCGGATTCCTGGCGTGGCTGGCCATCTCCGAAGGCCGCCCGCAAGGCCTCGCGGGGCTGCTGCTGGGCATCGCGTTGCTCTGGCAGTTTGTGAGCATCAATGGCCTCAGCATCGCCGCCTCGATCCATAGCTTCGACCCGGCGTCGCTGGTGCGCTTCCCTCTGCGCTTCGGCCGCTATTTTGTGCTGCGCTCGCTGCTCGGCCTCTTGACGGCGAGCACCATTGTTGGCAGCCTGGCGCTGCTGGCCGCAGCGTTGGGAATCGGCATCGCGGATGCGTCACTGGCGCTGCCCGCGCTGGTGGCCATGGCGGTCTACGCATTGATGAACATCTATCTCACGCGCATGATCGGCGCATGGATGGACCGTTGGCTCGCGAATCGCCGCTTTCGCGAAATCTTCAGCATGATCATGGCGCTGTCTTTCGCCGCCATCCAGTTCATGAATCTGCAGCGGGCCCCGATGCGCGCACACGGCGCGCGGAGCGGTTTGTTCTTAAGCGCAATGCATAGTTCGGGACCGTACGTGTACTGGCTGCCGCCGGGATTCGCGGCGCAAGCGATTTTGCTCGCGAAGCATCCTCTAGCGGCGTTCGGCCAGTTTGCGGCATTGCTGGCGAGCACCGCGCTGTTCGCGGCGGTTTTTGCCATCCGGCTCAAGAAACAGTTTCTTGGCGAGTACCTGAGCGAAGGCGTGAGCCGGCGCGTGTCTCAACAAGCCGCGCCGCGCGTGAGAATGCCCGCGCTCGAAGCTGCTGCGCAGTCTGCGCCCGCAGCCGCTGGCGCCGTCTTTTCTTCCACGGTCGCCGCGTGCCTGCGCAAGGACTGGATCGTCTTGCGCAGCAATGGAACGCAACTGATCGGAATGATGACGCCGTTGCTGCTTGTGGCCATTTTCAGTATGAACCGGGCATTTTCCTCCTCTTTTTCCGGCTATTTTCTTCCCGCGGCGATTGCCTACACTCTCCTCGGCGTTCTCGGTCCGCTCTATAACGTGTTTGGCGCGGACGGCCGCGGCGCGCAGTTGTATCTGCTCGCGCCCATTCGCATGCGCGACGTGGTCGTGGCCAAAAATCTGATGAGCCTGGCAATGGTCGTTGCCGAATCGGGCGTTGCCTGGATAATCATTTGCGTTTTTTCGCGAGCACGCATTCCGGTTTCGGCGCAAGTCTCCACGGCGTTGTGGACGGTCTTCGTGGTGGCCCTGAATCTCGCCATCGGAAACCTGCGATCGATCCAGGCGCCGCGCTATTTTGTTCCTGGGCAGTCGCGGCAGCCGCGCGGTGGCACTCCCACGAATCGCACCAGCGGATTGTTGGTTCTTGGGGTGCTGTTCGGTAGCATGCTCTTGCAGATTCCCGTGGCCATGGCGTCGAGCTACTTTGAGCTGCCGTGGCTGGGCGCGTGGGTCTTTTTACCGTTTGCCGCCGCTGCCGTCTTCGCGTATGCGTTCGTGCTGCGCAATGTCGAGCATCTCATCCTCGAGCATCGCGACGTGTTCGCGGAAGAGCTCTGCAAGGCGTGATTCGGGCGCGCTGAGAATTGGCGAGGGCCGGGACCGGCTACAGCTCCCACCAATCGAGTAGCGCCATGCGCGGATAGTAAAGGCCGCCGCGCACCGGCGCATCTGTGCCGTGCAGATTGTGCAAAACCTTTGCATACGCCTCGATCTGCGGCGCAAAGATGCGGTGCAGCTCGGGCAGCGCGGTTTGGGGAACGAGGCCGTCCCCATGCGCGGTTTGATAGTCCGCTGTTTTGTAATCGACAATCCACCAGGTATCGCTGCCGCCAGCGGCGAGCGGCGTGGGACCGGCGCGAAAGACGCGATCGACTTCGACCGTGCGCAGGCTGCCCGCGATAACGCCGGTCCATCGAGTTTCGCTCGCGGCATCGGCGTGCGGAGAAAGAATCCATTGCGCCTGCGGGTCGCTGGCCGCGCGGAGAACGATCTCAAGCGCCTGTGCGGCCATGCGCCCGGCCTCGGAAGCGTCGATTCCCCAGGCGCGTAGGTTTGCGGTGATACTCGGCCCGAGCCGAGTGAGCTTGGCTTGGGCAGCTTGACTTGTTTCGGTAACGCGAAGCTGGGCGAAATGCTGAAGGATCTCGTGAACAGCTTTGCCGAGCACGCGCGAAAGCAGGCCGCCCTCATGGCGCTCATACAGGCTGCCCGCGCCAATGAGCGGCTCTTCGGCGGCAAACGAAAACTCATCGGATGCGGTTTGGTAGCTGGATGGCAAGCGGCGCATGCGTGTTGGCCTCGGGTCAGGAGGTACATCGGGCGAGGGCATTTGCAGCAGGCCCTCTTCGCCCGACGCGGCGATGGCTTCAAGCAGTCCCGCCACGTCTTCCGTTTGGCTGGCTTCGGCAATCTCCTGGAGTGCATGCGCTGCCTGCCATTTGCCAAAGCGTTCTTTGACCTCCTCTGCGAAAGCCGGCCACGCGGTTTTCAATAGACTTTCCGAGGGCTCAGGCAGAGTCTGCGTGCCGTCCTTCTCCGTTCTGTAAGCGGGGCGCGCAAACAGATGCAATTCTTCGCGGGCACGCGTCGCAGCCACATACAGGATGCGCCGCATCTCCTGCCGTTCGCGCTCGCGCCGTACCCGATCGACCCACGCCTTGGTTGAGCTGCGGTCGGCGCCCCTGGGCGGAAACGGCGCCACGAGAAATTCCGTGATCTCGTCAGTCCCGGCAGCGCCGGCTGCGGGCGGCAGACCGCGCTCCAGCCAGGAGAGCATCTCCGATTTGTTGCGTCCCGAACTGGCCTGCAGTTCCGGCACAATCACCACTTCGAATTCGAGCCCCTTGGCCCCGTGCATCGTCATCAATTGCACGCCGCAATCGACGTCGGCTCCAGGATCGGGCAGGGCCTTGAGATCGGCGAGAGCCGCATCGAGCGCAGCGCCCAGCAGATCGGGCTCGCCCTGCGGCAACTCGTCAAGGCAGCGCCACAGCAGATCGAGATTGGCCCGCGCCGTGGCATCGACGCAGTGCGCTCCGCCCAGACGCAGCCACACCTGCTCCACGCGGGCTCCCAGCGAAGCCGTTGCCCGCGTAGATTGCAAGCGCGCGGCGAAAGCCGCGGCATCGGCCACGCGCGCGACGGCAATGCGTCCCACGTCGCTCAGCAACGGAGCACGCTCGGCGAGCAGATCCGGAACAGGGCGCAATCTCAGCTCCTCGTCATCGGCGCTGGTGAGCGCGTACAGGTCGGCGAGCGAGAGTCCGCACCAGGGCGCGCGCAAAACGCTCAGCCAGGCCACGCGGTCTTCCGGATTGAAGAGCGCGCGAGCCAGGGCCAGGGCATCGATAATCTCAGCGCGGTCCCGCAGCGGCTCGAGTTCGACGGCGCGAAAACGGATCCCCGCATCGCGCAGCGCCTGCGCAACTGGAGTGAGGGCGCTACGCGCCCGGCCAAGAACGGCGATGCGATATTTTTTGTCGGCCGCACGGGCGTCTTCCATACGTTGCAGGTGGCTGCGGATCAGGGCGACGATCTCTTCCTTCTGCTCTTTGAGCGCGGCTTCGCGTTGCTTCTTAAGCGACTCTCTTGCTTCGGAGTTCGCGCCCCGCGAGCCGCCGCGCGATGCCGGCATGAATGCAAGGTGGAGTTGGAGGCGCTGCGGCGACTCGTCAACCGCTTGCGGGCCAGTTCGCGCATCGCCATCGCGCGCGGGTTGAGCCGAAGTGAAGCCGATGCCGCTGCCGTCGTCTTCAGCAAAGATGGGCGTGAATGCGCGGTTGATGCGATCGACCAGGGGCGGCGCGCTGCGGAAATTGGCGAAGAGTTCGAGGGGATCGAGGAGCAGCGGCAGATCCGACGGAACTTCAAGACCGAGCCGCTCGACGCGGAGGAACAGTTCGGCGTCGGCGTCGCGAAAAAAGTAGATGGACTGCATGGGATCGCCAACCACGAAGCACGTGCGCCCCTCACGGCCGGACCAGGCGGAGATGAGATGCGCGAGCAATCGGTGCTGGCGGCGGCTGGTGTCCTGAAACTCATCGACCAGCAGATGCTGAATGCCGTCGGCGAATGCTTGCGCGGCATCGCTCGGCAGGTTGTCCTCGCCCTTGAGAGCTCTTTGCGCGATCTGTGCGATTTCAATGAAGTCGGCCTTGCCCGTTTCCGCAAAGACGACGCGCAACTGGCCCGCGGCGTGGCGCAGGAGAATGAAACAGGCCCGGACGATCTCCCAGTCGCCGTCGGAGTAGCGCGCGGAAGGCAGATCGTGAACGGCCGCGAGAGCGGTTTCGAACGCGGGCTCTTTGGTAAGAGCCGCAATCAAAGCAGCCAGGCGGCTCTTTTCCTTCTTGGCGCTGGCGGGGAATCCGTGCCGCTTATCGACTTTCTGGCGGAAGCGTCCGCTTGTAAGAAGCAGATCGGCCAGGCACCGGTACGCGCGATGCGCCTCTTCTAACTGGCCCGCATTCGCGAATGGGCCGGCCGGAAACTCGGCTAATTCCGCAAGATCGCTATGAAGCGCGCCGCTGCTCTGTTCACATGCAAAGCGCGCCAGCTCATGCGCCTCTTCGAGCGCACCGGGAGCTTGTTCGAAGAGCAGGTCAAGTCCAGCCAGAAGAATGCGAATCTCGCGCGCGAACGGCCGCTCCAGTTGCTCGCGCAGGGCGTTCCAGTCCGGATCGCGGTCAAGGAAGTTCTCGTGCATCCACTGATCGCGCCGGGCGAGCATGGCCACGATCTGGTCTTCAAGATCCTTCCAACTGTTGTCGCGCCACAACAGTAGAGTTTCGATGGCAGCGCTCAGAGCCGCGCCGCCTTTGCCGATCTGTTCAAGCGTGCGGCGCGCGGCGCGGCGAAAAAGCTCCTGCGGCTGCTCGTGGATCTCAAAGCCTCCTCCCAGGCCGGAGAGAATCGGCTCGCGCAATGCGATCTCCCGGCAAAACGAGTCGATGGTGGAGATGCGCAGTTGCGCGGAAAGATCGATGAGATCCCAGCCCAAGGCGCGCGAACGGGCAAGCGCCCGCTGCGCCAATGACTCCATGGAGAACAAATCGGGCGCGGCTTCCTGCGCGTTCGTCGCCGCGGCCTTCTCAAGTTCCGCGAGGATGCGGTGACGCATCTCTGCCGCCGCGGCCTTGGTGAAGGTGATGGCAACAATCTCAGCGGGATCGTTGACCTGGCCGAGCAAGCGAAGAAAACGGCGCGTGAGCAGATCGGTCTTGCCTGAGCCGGCAGGCGCGCGCACCAGAACGGAATGCGTCGCGTCGAGCGCACGCTCGCGCTGGGCATTGTCGAGAGGAGGATTTTTTCTGTTAGGCATCGGCAGCCTCCTCTTCGCCGCAGTCGTCTTCGGCTTGCGGCGCATTCTCCTGGATACGGCACAGTCCCTGGAGTCCGCAACGCTCGCAGGTCTTCGGATAGTCGCGCGGGTCTACTTCCGCGCGGCCGGCAAGAAAATCGCGCGCTAGCTTTTCGATGGATTCGCGCCACGCGGCCAGGTCGCCGTCGCTGAGCGGCTTGTTGACCAGAGCCTTTTGCGAACTAAGGCCGCCGATCAGCGTGTCTTTTGCTTTCTTAACGCGTCCCAGGAACTCCATGCTCTTGCCGGCGCGAATCTGCGCGAAGACGAGACCGCCGGCGTTCTCCGGACCGTCTTCGAGCGCGAAGCCGGCATAAAGCGGCAGTTGCACATCGTCGGGGCGCGGCAGATCCCACGCACTGGACGAGACCAGGCCGGATTTGTAATCGATGACGAGCAGGGAATCGTCGTTCAGGCGGTCGATGCGGTCGAGACGCACCTTGAGTTTGAGGCCGGCGATCGAAGGCTGCGCATCGTATTCGGTTTCGGCCACGGTGAACGGCACGCGCGCGGATTCGTAGCGGAGCCACTCGCTGACGAGGCCGATGAGGCGCGTCGCTTCAAGTTCTAAATATCGTGGCGGCATCTGTTCGCGCGCGCGCGCAGGCATTCTTGCGTGCAAAACGCGCTGCACGTGGCTTTCGACAAATGCGGCGAGGTCGATGAGAGCCGCAAGCTCCGCATGAGATCGGATTCCGTCAGGAGGTCCGTTCCAGATCGAGTGCAGCACTTCATGCAGCAGCAGTCCGCGCTCTGAAGCACTGAGTCCGGCCTCGGCCGCATCCCAACTCTGCGCATCAAGGCGTGACGTGGCGAAGGCCTTAAAGGGGCATTGCGATTGCGCGGTGAGAACACCGGCTCCGCCGGAAACTCGGCGAAGAGGGTAGGGAAGTTGTGTCGCGTCGTCAAAATCGACCGTGAGCGGATCGGGAAGCTGCGGAGCAACGAGTTCTGGTGGTATCTCCTGGGGCGTGCCGGCGAATTGCGCGACGATCCGCGACGGCCGCGCTTCGACGCCTTCGCTTTGCCGCGCGTAACTGAAGTGCACCTCGGGCGCGGAGGCGAGCAAGCGGCGCGTCATGACGCCGGCCAGATCCCAATCGAGTTTGGGCGAGGCGTGAGGCATGCCGGCCTGACGCTGAACGGCGAGCGGAAGAAATGGATGCACAGCGCCAGCCGCGGGCCACGCATCCTCGCTGGCGCCGAGAAAACATATAGCGTCTGCGGTGAGGCCCGCGGACTCGGCGGGGCCGGCGATGAGAATGGGCGCATCCTCAGATTCCGGCGCAAAGAGAGTTTCGTTCACGGCGCGATCAAGGACGGTGAGGAAATCGCTCCACGCGACACGGCGGCCATCGAAACCAAGCGAGGCGCAGTCGTCGACGGTTTGCCGCCAGCGGCGCAGAACCTGAAACTCGGCGCTCGCGAGCGGACGCGCGCCGGGCCATCCAGCAACCTCGAGCAAATGCGGCACAAGCTCAGCCCACGCGAGCGGAGATTGCAAGCGGCGCGCGGATTCCTGCAGCCGTTGCCGGGCTTGCGTCATGCGGGCAACCCACTCGGCAGGCAGAATTCGGTTCGGACGCTGGCGCAGGAATTCCTCAAGCGACCATCGCGGGCGCTCAAGACCGCGCCGTCGCAGGGAGCGCATGAATGCTAGGAGCGCGCGCGACTCGCCTGGCGAAGCGGCAACTTGACCCGTCGAAAGAATCCAATCGAGTTCGTTCTCGGCGATCGCGCTGCTGAGCCAGCGCAGCAGCAATTGGGCTCCGCGCGCAAGCGCGATCTGGTTGAGCGGAACGCCTAGCGAAAACTCCAGGAGACTTGCGATGCCAAAGGAATTCTCGCCGGCGCGCAAATAGCGGTCGAACGCGCGCTCGATTTCGCCGCGGCGCGTGCGCGCATCCTGCGTTACTACGAGCAATCGCGCTTGAGGATTGGCCGCGAGTTGCGCCTTCGCCCAGAGCGCGCACGCGGCCAATTCGGAGGACGGATCCGCGGAGGCGTGGAAGTAAATCTGAGTCGCCGTTGCGCCGAGCGGGACTTCGCACACGCGATCGCCATCGCCCCAGGCGGCGAAGAATGCTTGCTGCGCGGGCAGAATGCGGTCGAAACCGGCAAGCAAAAGGTGCGGACGCTCCGCGGAGTCAGCTTTCAGCGACTCATCAAGCTCCAGTGGAAGACGCGCCCCGCTGATCAACTTCCCGTCGCGGCAGATCTCGTTGAACGCGGCGAGCCAGGCGCTGAAGGCTCCGGCGTCCTGGTCCCAGCCGCTGCGCGCAGAATCTCTGAGAAGCTGCGGGGCGTATGCGCAAAGCAGATGATGCGCTTCCATGGCGAGCGCGGCCAATCGATCGGCGGCGCCGGCAAGCGCGACGGCGGCAGGCGCGGCTTCAGCCACGATGCGCGCCCACAGCGATTGCTCCTGAAGGTGGCTTAGCACCATTCGGCCGTCAAAAACGCGCTCATCCCAGGCGCTGCGGACAAAGCTTTGCCAGTCCAGAATGCGCGGCGAGGGCCATGCGGTGAGCCCTTCGCGGCGGCGCGCGCGATGAAAGCGAGCGGCGAGGGACCGCGCGGCGCGCTCGCTGGCGGCGACCACGATTCCGCCGTCGCGCAGCAGGGCATCGATCGATGGTAGTTCAGAGTTCACAGTGCGCCGCGGGCAACCCCTTGCCCCAAGGATACCTCTCCGCCAACGTCCCTCTTGCGTGGCGGAACAGACGGATCACCGGCGACAAACTCTTGACCACTGATCACTGACCACTGACCACTGATCCCTGCATTTCCGGTGGTCAGTCCACCAGTTGTACACTGGAAACGATGCGAACTCTTGTCGCCAGCGCCCTTCTTGCCGTTGCCGTTGCAGCTGGATGCCATTCCAGCCCGAAGCCCGAGGCTCAAGGCTCCTCCGCGCCGGCATTCAAGGTGTACAAACTGCGCGGGAAGGTGGTTTCGACCAACCCCGCGACCGGCGAAGTCACCGTGAATCACGAGGCCATCCCCGGCTTCATGGATGCGATGACGATGCCCTACAAGCTCAAGGACCCCAGCATCCTGAGCGAATTGCATCCGGGCGACACCATCACCGCTGACGTGCTGGTTTCCGAAAATCCCGATGCGGACATTCTGCTCGATCATATTGTGGTCGTCGCGCAGGGCAAGCCGGACTACAAGCCCACGGTGTTCTACCACGTGCCCGCGCCGGGCGACGCGGTTCCCGATTTCAAGCTGCGCAATCAGGACGGGCGCGCGATCGATCTCGATCAGTTCCGCGGCAAGACGTTGCTGATCACTTTTATCTATACGCGCTGTCCGTCGCCGAATTTCTGCCCGTTGGTCACGCACAACTTCGCGGTCGTCGACAAGCAACTGGCCGCGAATCCCTCGCTCTACGCCAAAACGCACCTGCTGTGCGTGAGCTTCGATCCGGAACACGACACGCCTACGCGGTTGCGTGCCTACGGAGTTCAGTACATCGGCAACGACGCCAGAGACGCGTTTGCGCACTGGGATTTTGCCGTGCCGTCGCAGCCCGAACTCGTGGAGATGGCAACGTTCTTCGATGTGGGCATTACGCACGGCGCGAATGACACCATTACGCACACGCTTTCCACCACGTTGATTGATGCGCGCGGCAAGGTGGCGCAGTTTTATCCCGGCAACGAGTGGACGCCGGAGCAGCTGGTCGCGGACGTGAGGAAAGCAGCTTCCAGCTCCTAGCTTCTAGCTGCTAGCTTTTTCGTGCGCGTGAGGCGGAGAGTTCTGAAAGCGGAATTTGTCGTACCGACGTTATGTGAAAGGGCACGACTTTAGTCGTGCCGTAACGGTATCAAAAGAATCATGGGCTTTAGCCCCTGACGGGTTGTGACGGAACCCGATCGAACATTGATGCGATTCTTTCAAGGAAGGCAAGGAGAGAACTTTGAAATACGGGTTGAATATCCGCGCGGGCGGCGAGTTGGATTTTCTGGCGTTGGGAGCGCTGGTGCATCGGCTGGATCCGGGCATTATGCCCTTTCGCAAGGCGACGGAGTGCAAGATTCACGTGAGCGGCGGCGAGTTCAACGTGGCCGCCAATCTGTCGGACTGTTTCAAGATGAAGACCGCAGTGGTGTCGGCCATGGTCGACTATCCCATCGGCGACCTGATCGCCGAGCGCGTGCGCGCCATGGGCGTCAAGCCCATCTACAAGCATTTTGAGCACAACGGCGCCACGGGCCCGAACATGGCCACGGTCTACAGCGATCGCGGCGCGGGCGTACGGCCTCCGGTGGTGTTTTACAACCGCGCCAACGAAGCGGGCGCAATGCTCAAGCCGGGAGATTTCGACTGGAAGAAGATTTTTTCAGGCGGCGTGCGCTGGGCGCACTCGGGAGGCATCTTTGCCGCGCTCTCGCCGACCACGGCTCCGCTGGTGGCGGAGATGATGCAGGAGGCCAAGGCGGCCGGCGCCATCACCTCGTTCGATCTCAACTTCCGCGAGAAGCTGTGGAAGATTTCGGGTGGCGCGGAGAAGGCCGTCGAGACCATCGCCTCGATCGTCAAGAACGTCGACGTGCTGATCGGCAACGAAGAGGACTTGCAGAAGGGGCTTGGCATTCCCGGTCCCGACGTTCACGCAAAATCGAAGCTCGATCCCAGCGTCTTCTTCGGCATGATCGACAACGTGGTTAAGAAGCATCCGCACGTGAAGATCGTGGCCACCACGCTGCGCGAGGTGCACTCCACCAACCGGCACAGTTGGAGCGCGGTGGCGTGGATCGACGGCAAGACCCACGTCGCGCCCACGGCGGAGCTGGATGTGATCGATCGCGTGGGCGGCGGCGACGGCTTTGCGGCCGGCTTCATCTACGGCCTGCTGCGCGGCGAAGAGCCGGAGCAGGCGCTGAAGCTCGGCTGGGCGCATGGCGCATTGCTGACCACGTTCATTGGCGACACCACGATGGCCACGCTGGATCAGGTGCGCTCGTTTGCCAAAGGCGGATCGGCGCGCATTCAGCGGTGAAACAGTTGTCAGTGGTCAGATCTGGGAGACGCTCATCGTCGGCCAATGCGAGCCCACGGTCACAACTGACCACTGATCACTGACAACTGATCACTGCCTCCTTGCAACTGTTATCCTTGCCATGCATCGAACGAGGAGGTCCGCATGGCAAAGGTCACCATCGTTTTCGGCGTTTTGCTCATCATTTTGGGTTTGGTGGGATACCTCGGCACCGGTAGCGCCCACCCCACGGCGCTGATTCCCACGTGGTGGGGTCTGGCGCTCGGCGTGGGCGGGTTTCTCGCCATCAGTCCCAGCGAACGCCGCCGCAAAATCTTCATGCACATCAATGTGACCATTGGCGCGCTCGGCTGCATCGGCGCATTCGTTGAAGCGCTTCGCGGCTACAGCGCGGCGCGCTCGGCGGGCCTCGATCCCGACATGAAGGCCTTCGCGGCCAAGCTGGCCATGGCCATTTTGCTGCTCATCTACGTGAATCTTTGCGTGCGCTCATTCATCGCGGTGCGCCGCGCGCGGCAGGAATAACCCATGGGCGGATTTCGTGGCGGTGGACTCGGAATGGGGCCGATGCGCGCCGAGCGCTCGCCGCACGGGCGCAGCGCGCGCGCCGGCACGGCCGAGCTGCCCAAACCCAAGCCGGACCTGAGAAAAATCTGGCCTGAGGTCAAGGCGCTTGTAGCTCCCCGCAAGGGCCTCATCCTGGCCGGGCTGGTGCTGATGTGCATCAACCGCCTCGCCGGCCTGGTGCTGCCCTTCATGTCGAAGCCCCTGCTCGACAAAGTGCTCTCCGCGCAGCATCCGCACCCTGAACTGCTACCGCGCATCATCTTTATCGTGTTTGGCGCCATGGCAGTGCAGGCGCTCACCTCGTATGCGCTCGCGCAGTCGCTTTCCAAGGCCGGGCAGCGGCTGATTGCCGAGTTGCGCCGCCAGGTGCAGCGCCACGTGGGCCTGCTGCCCGTGGCCTACTACGACGAGAATCGCACTGGCACGCTTGTAGCGCGCATCATGACCGACGTTGAGGGCGTGCGCAACCTGGTCGGCACCGGCCTCGTGGAGTTTCTCGGCGGCATGTTGACCGCGATTCTCGCCTTCATCTATCTGCTGCATCGCAGCGTCACGGTTACGCTCACGGTGTTCTCCGTGCTGGGCGTTTTCGTCTTCGTTCTGCAATACGCATTCCGAATCATTCGCCCCATCTTCCGCGAGCGCGGGCGCATCAACGCGGAAGTCACGGGCCGCCTGACCGAATCGCTCGGCGGCGTGCGCGTCATCAAGGGCTATCACGCCGAAGCCCGCGAGGCCACCGTCTTTTCCGGCGGCGTGGAGCGGCTTTTGGCGAACGTCATGAAGTCGCTGACCATGACCAGCGTGCTTACTTCGGCATCGACAACGGTTCTCGGCCTGGTTTCGGCGCTGGTGATGTGGCTGGGCGGGCACAACGTGCTGCACGGCTCGTGGACCGTGGGTGACTACTTTGCCTACAACATGTTTCTCGCCTTCATGATCGCGCCGGTCTTTCAGATCGTGAATATCGGCACGCAACTCACTGAGGCTTTCGCCGGCCTCGACCGCACCAACGAGATCATGTCCGAGCTCGAAGAGAATCAGAGCCCGGGGCGCACGGTAAAGATTCCGCCGATTGAAGGCCGCGTGCAGTTTGAGAGCGTGGAGTTCTCTTACACGCCGGAGAAACCTGTGCTGCACGGCATCAGCTTCCAGGCCGAGCCGGGAACGGTCACCGCGCTGGTCGGTTCGTCGGGCTCAGGCAAGTCCACGATCATCAGTTTGCTTTGCGCCTTCCACACTCCTGCGGAGGGCAAGGTCTTGGTGGACGGATTCGACCTGTCGAAAGTCGACCTGAACACTTTCCGCTCGCAACTGGGCGTGGTGCTGCAGGAGTCGTTTCTCTTCGATGGCACCATCCGCGAAAACATAATGTTCTCGCGCCCCGAGGCGAGCGAGGAGCAGTTCCTCTTCGCCTGCCGCACCGCGAATGTCGACGAGTTTGCCGAGCGCTTCCCGGAGGGCTACGACACGGTTGTGGGCGAGCGCGGCGTCAAGCTCTCGGGAGGGCAGCGCCAGCGCCTCTCGATTGCGCGCGCCTTGCTGGCCGCGCCCCGCATCCTCACTCTCGACGAAGCCACCAGCTCGCTCGACTCGGAATCGGAAGCCATGATCCAGAGCGGGCTTGCCGAGCTCATGCAGGGGCGGACGACCTTTGTGATCGCGCACCGGCTCTCGACCATTCGCCGTGCCGATCAGATCTTAGTCGTCGAGCAGGGCCGCATCGTGGAGCGCGGCAATCATGCCGAGTTGTTTGCGCTCGGCGGCCGTTACTACGACCTCTACACCCGTCAGCACGGCCTGGAAGCCAACCTCTTCCTCGCGCCCGGCGAAGGCGACAAGATCGAAGAGGACGAGAACGGGGAAGAGTAGCCGCGAGCGAGCTGCCGGGAGACCGACGAAGTCTTTCTGCGCTCAGGACGGTTTCAGCAGTTCCTTGTGCACCAGTTGGCAAAGCTTCATGGTCAGCGGATGGCTCATTCCGTAGTAGACAAACTGGCCGCCCTTTTGGCGGGTAACGATCCGGGCCGCTGCCAGCAGGGCAAGATGTTTGGAGATATTCGGCTGGGTCGCGCCCGTGGCGGCCACAATCTCCCCCACCGTCAGCGGTTTACGGCATAGCGCCTGGAGGATCTTCAGGCGCATGGGCTCGCCCAGCAGGCGGAATTGCCCTGCAACCTTCTCCAGTTCTGCGTCGCTCAGATTCCGGGTTGGCCTGGTGCTTGACATATATCACCTAATGCTCATATAATCACATATAAATATGAGAGAAATCAAGTCGAAAACCATCTCCGCCGCCGCGCTCGCGGAAATTCTCGGCGACGGCAACTCCCACGAGATGCTCGATGTTCGGACGCCTCCCGAGTTTGCCGGCGCGCACGTGCCGGGCGCGAGACTAATCCCACTCAGCGAACTCAGCGTCGAAGCCGTTCTCGCCGGGCACACGCCGGACGCGCCCATCTACGTTCTTTGCCAGGCAGGCCCACGGGCTCGCCTGGCGATCGAACAATTCGAGCGCGCCGGATGCGAAGACTGCGTCCTTGTCGAGGGCGGCACGCAGGCCTGGATCGACGCCGGACTTCCGGTGCACGGCGGCGTCAGGAAAGTACTCCCGATCATGCGGCAGGTGCAGATCGTCGTCGGCGCGTCTTCAGCGGCCGGCGCGATTCTGGCGCTCGCCGTGAACCGGTGGTTCGCGGTCCTGCCGCTCTTCTTCGGTTGCGGACTGCTCTTCGCCGGTATTACCGGCACCTGCGGAATGGCCTTGCTGCTGGCCAGGATGCCCTGGAATCGTGGACGCGACAGTTCCTGCGATTGCTGTACTTCGGAGTAGATATGAAAACTGCACGCAGGATCGTCATAGTCGGCGGCGTGGCGGGCGGCGCTTCTGCCGCTACGCGGGCGCGGCGCGTCGATGAATCGGCAGAGATCGTCCTCTTCGAGCGCGGCCCATACATCTCCTTTGCCAATTGCGGCCTGCCTTATCACATCGCGGGCGAGATCGAGGACCGCTCCAAGCTCCTGATCATGACGCCGGAAAAGATGTGGGCTCGCTCGCGCGTCCAGGTCCACGTGAACCACGAGGTTCTCTCCATCGATCGCTCCGGCAAGACCGTTCGGGTCCGCCGCGGCGACGGTTCAGAGAAAGAGTTCCCTTACGACAAGCTCATTTTAAGCCAGGGCGCGAGGCCCATCGTGCCGCCCATTCCCGGCGCGGATCTGCCCAACGTCTTTACCCTCCGCGACGTGCCCGACATGGATCGCATCATCGCCTTCGTGGAGGCGCGGCAGCCGCGGACAGCCGCCGTGATTGGCGGCGGATTCATCGGCCTGGAAATGGCCGAGGCGTTTCATCGCCGCGGCATGAAGGTGACCGTGATCGAGAGGCTGCCCCACATCCTCCCGCTGCTGGATCACGATACGGCCACGCATCTGGAGAACCGTGTGCGCGGCAACGATTTCGCCATCATGACCGGCACGGAAGCAAAATCCTTCAGCGCGCAGGGCGTGGAACTGGCAGACGGATCGTTCATTCCGGCGGAGCTGATCCTGCTGAGCGTGGGAGTTCGCGCCGAGGTCGACCTTGCCAAACGCGCCGGGCTTGAAATCGGGCAGACCGGCGGTGTGAAGGTGAACGCGCGCATGGAGTCCTCTGACCCCGAGATCTACGCCGTGGGCGATGCCGCTGAAACCACGCACATGCTTACGGGTGCGCGCACTCGTATTCCTCTGGCCGGACCTGCCAACCGCCAGGGCCGCATTGCAGGAGCCAACGCGGCGGGCGGGCGCTTTCTCTATCCCGGCGCGCTTGGAACCTCCATCGTCCGCGTCCTGCAGATGACCGCGGGATGCACCGGCTTGAACAGTGCGCAGGCCGCGAAAGCCGGGTTCAGCTTCTTCTCGAGCGTCACCATTGACGCGAGCCACGCGAGCTACTTTCCCGGCGCAAAGCCAATGCGGATCAAGATTCTTGCCGAAGAGGGAACGGGACGCGTCCTTGGCGCGCAAATCGTGGGCGAAGACGGAGTGGACAAGCGCACCGACGTCCTGGCCACGGCCATTGCCGGCAAAATGACCGTCTTCGATCTCGAGAGCCTCGACCTCGCCTACGCGCCTCCGTTCGGGTCGGCCAACGATCCCGTGAACACCGCCGGTTTCGTTGCCGATCACATTGTGCGCGGCGATGTGGCAACCATCGCACCCGAGGACTGGAAGCCGAGCGGCGAATTTCTTCTCGACGTGCGCGAGAACAATGAAGTCGCCGAGTCCGGCACCCTCCCGAACGCAGTGCATATTCCTCTGGGTGAGCTCCGCGACCGCATGGGCGAGCTGCCGCGCGATCGCAAGATTCTCGTCTATTGCCACAAGGGCCAGCGCGGCTATCTCGCGGCCTGCGCCCTGAAAGGCAGCGGCTTTGAAAACGTGGCAAATCTCCGCGGGGGCATCGCACAGGCCAGGCTTAACGGCTTGTGATTCCGGGAGGCCAAACGTCTGCTCACTCCACACCCGCCAGCACCGTCTCGAAGCCAACCTGTTTTTTCGCGCCCGGCGAAGGCGACAAGATTGAAGGAGAAGGTGGAAACGGGGAAGCGTAACGGCGAGTGGGTCTGCATGCGCTTCTCCCGAATCAGCTGCGGGTTTTGGATTTGTTCAGTGCCACGGCGGCGCGAATCAGAGCCTTCAGCGCCTTCTCGTCGATTTTTTCGCCCTCGTGGAAGTCGATGGCGCGTCGCGTGTTTCCGTCGAGACTCGAGTTAAAGAGATGTGCAGGATCGTCGAGCGCCGCGCCTTGGGCGAAGGTCATCTTCACGGCATTGATGTAGGTCTCGCCGGTGCAGAGAATGCCGTCGTGAGCCCACACCGGAACCCCTCGCCACTTCCACTCCTCGACAACCTCGGGATCGGCTTCCTTGACGAGGGCGCGAAGCCGGCGAAGCATCTCGCCCCGCCAGTCGCCCAGTTCATTGATTCTCGCGTCGATCAACTGCGAAGGAGACTCGGCTTTCTGTGCTCTGCTCTTCTTCACGCCGCTTGTTCCTCCATAAGGGGGATTTGCCCGGGGGCTTCAAACAGAGTACTGCTGATGAGGCCCGCCGAGCCCCCGCGTTCCACCAGTTGACGCGCGTCCCATCATGTGAGAAGCTGGAAGTGAACTCAATAGACGGAACAAAGGATCAATATGCGAGACGGAATCCCTCAAGGCACCTACAAAGTTCAGGCCCTCGACCGGGCTTTTGCCGTGCTGGATCTGTTGGGTGAGAGCGAAACGCCGCTCGGGCTGGCGCAAGTGGCCGCTTCCTTGCAGCTGCACAAGAGCACGGCGCACCGCTTCCTGATGGTTCTGGAGCGGCACCGCATGGTGGAGCGGACCGTGAGCGGAAAGTTCCGCCTGGGACTGCGCCTGTTCGACTTCGGCAACCGCGCCATTGAGCAATACGATCTTCGCGACCGCGCCCAGCCGCATCTGCGGCGCCTGGTGGCCGAGACCGAGGAGACCGCGCACCTGGCCCTGCTCGAAGCGGCGCGCGTGATTTATATCGACAAGATCGAACCCACGCGCTCGGTGCGCATGATTACGCGCATCGGCGCCAGCAACCCCGTGCACTGCACCTCGGTGGGCAAGGCGATTCTGGCCTTTCTGCCGCCGGAGCGGGCCACGGAGATCCTGCGCCGCATCCGCTTTGAGCGCATGACCGCGCGCACCATCTCGACGCCCGAGGCCTTGCGCGCGGAACTGGAAAAGACGCGCCGCCGCGGCTACGCCGTGGACGACGAGGAGCTTGAGGAGGGCCTGCGCTGCATCGCCGTGCCGGTTCTGGACACGCAGCGGCTGCCGGTTGCGGCAGTGAGCGTTTCGGGGCCGTCGTTCCGCGTTACCGCGCAAAAGCTGCCCGCGATCGCCAATCATCTTCTGCAGTGTGTGCGCGGCATCTCGATGGACATGGGCTACGTGCCCAGCGGCCGCGGGGCGCGCTCGGCGCCGTCGGCGTAGGCGCGAAGAGCGCCGTCACCATTCCAAACGCTCTTCCGCCTGCTGAAGCGGGCTTGGAACGGAATCCATCGTCATGATCCTTTCCCGTGCTCTGGGCCTCGACCGGCGGCCGTCAGGCGCCGTTCGGTAGCGTCATTCCCATGCAGGCGGCGTCGTCCCGCACAGCAAAATGTTTCCGTAAAATCGTGAATGAGGCTTCATGGCAATTCAAGGCAATCTCCCTATCGGCATCTTCGACTCCGGTTTTGGAGGAGTGAGCGTACTGCGCGAGATTGCGGCGCTGCTGCCTGGCGAGGACCTGCTTTACTACGGCGACAACGCCAACGCACCCTACGGTGGGCTGAACGAGGAGCAGATCAGGACCGTGACACTTGCCGCCGTCGGCCGGTTGATTGACCGGGGGATCAAGGCATTGGTGGTGGCCTGCAACACGGCCACCAGCGCGTCCATTGAAACCATCCGTTCCGAGGTGTCGCTGCCGGTGATTGGCATGGAACCGGCGGTGAAGCCGGCGGTGCGGATGCGCTCGCGGGGCAAGGTGCTGGTACTGGCCACGGCGGCCACGCTGCGGCAGCAGAAGCTGCACACGCTGGTCGAGCGGCTGGGCAATCCCGATTACCTGGTGCCTTTTGCCTGCCCAGGGCTGGTGGAGCTGGTCGAGCGGGGCGTGACCAGCGGGCCGGAACTGGACGAGTTTCTCGCCGGGCTCTTTACGCCGCTGCGGGGACTGGACGTTCAAGTAGTGG
Source organism: Acidobacteriaceae bacterium (assembly GCA_003165005.1). Taxonomy (GTDB): domain Bacteria; phylum Acidobacteriota; class Terriglobia; order Terriglobales; family Acidobacteriaceae; genus Telmatobacter. The sequence continues at coordinate 51,274 of PLSB01000133.1, forward strand.
TGCTGGGCTGCACACACTTCGTCTTCGTGCGCCTGGCCATCGAAAACTGCTTCGCGCCGCGGCCGCTGGTGGTGGACGGCAACCAGGGCACGGCCGCCAATCTGGTGCGCGAACTGGCGCGGCGCGATCTTCTGCGTCAGGCCGGGGAAGACCGTCAAGGAGCGGTGGAATTCATCACCACCGGCGAGCGGGAACGGTGCGAGCCGACCTTCCAGCGGCTGATGGCCGTTCCGTACTAGAACCGGCTGCATAAATCCGGTTTTGAAAGGGCACGGCTTTAGCCGTGCCGTGAAAGGTGCATAAATGGCGGGGCTTCAGCTCCTGAGGGACGTTTCTCAAACGGCTTGGAGCATTTATGCAACCAGCTCTGATATGGAGTGACCCTGTC
>PLSB01000081.1 GCA_003165005.1 Acidobacteriaceae bacterium
ACAAACAGCGCTGGCAGGTGGAACTTTTCTTCAAATGGATCAAGCAGCACCTCCGCATCAAGGCTTTCTTCGTCACCAGCGAGAACGCCGTCAAGACCCAGATCTGGATCGCCATCGCCGTCTACGTGCTCGTCGCCATCGTGCGAAAACGGCTCCAGCTGGATGCCACTCTCTACCAAATCCTACAGATCCTCAGTGTTATCCCCTTCGAGAAAACCCCCATTTTGCAGGCACTTCAGGCCTCCGACTCCCAATCCGACTTAGACGAAAACTCCACACAACTGATTCTGTTCAACTTATAGCCGGACAGCAGTGGTACCAGGCGTTGGCCAATGCAACGAAGGCAACTACATCAGCGGCAGCTATGTAGTCGGCGGACGACAGTATGCCGCTACCTGGGTGGATACAAGCGGCAACCTCTGGCTTTTTGGCGGGCAAGGCTGCGGCAGAATGTTCCCAGCGCCTGGCAATCTGAACGATCTCTGGATGTACAACGTCGCCACGGGCCAGTGGACCTTCGAAGGCGGCGACCCAGGCATCATTAACGGAAACGGAACCTACGGCGAACAGTACACCTCCTCGACCACCTACCTTCCCGGTTCGCGCTCGCAAGCGGTTGCCTGGACCGGCGCGGATGGCAGCTTCTGGCTCTTCGGCGGTTTTGGGTTCGATTCCACCGGAAACGAAGGGGATCTCAACGATCTCTGGAAGTTCGATCCCGCCACGCTGGAGTGGACCTGGATGTCCGGCGGCCTAGTTCGACTCCAAGTGGGCAGCTACGGCACACTGGGCCAGCCCGGCCCCTCCAATGTTCCCGGCAGCCGGGGGTTGGCTGCGGGAACGGTGGGCTTGAGCGGCAACCTCTGGCTCTTCGGCGGCGATGGCTGCGATACCAGTTGCGCCTCGCCGAACTCATTGAACGACCTGTGGATGTTCAACCCCACCACGCTCGAGTGGACCTGGGAGGCCGGCAGCAACGGCTACTTCCAGGCGGGCAGCGCCGGCACCGTGTTCGTTGCCGCCGGCGGCAACCACCCCGGCTCGCGTGTGGAGTCGTTCCTGTGGGCCGATGCCGCCAGCAACCTCTGGCTCTTCGGCGGCGCCGGCCTTGACACCGGCGGCTTGGGCGGCATACTCAACGACCTCTGGGAGTTCGACACCACCACCATGGAGTGGACGTTTATGGGCGGCTCCCCCACCGGGTTGGGAGCCGAAACGCCAACCTACGGGACCGAGGGAACGCCCGCTATCACCAATATTCCCGGCGGCCGGTCTAGCTATGCCGCCTGGAACAACCTCGACGGCAACTTCTGGCTCTTGGGAGGAGATGGCTTTAACGCCACAACATTAGGCCTCCTGAACGATCTGTGGGAGGCGATTCCGCCCACGCCCACGCCGGCCTTCAGCCTGGCCGCCGGAACCTACGAGGGCACGCAGACGCTCGCCATCACCGACGCCATCGGCGGCGCTGCGATCTACTACACCACCAACGGCGACACGCCGGCGATCACCTTGGCCGACGCATACACCGTGCCGTTCACCGTCAGTCAAACTGAGTTCGTGCAGGCCATCGCCATTGCCGGCAGCCAAAGCCAGAGCCTGACGCGCCAGGCCCAATACGTCATCGAGCCCCAGACGGCCATCACCTGGGAGACTCCGGCTCCGATCACCTACGGCACGGCGCTCACCTCGGCGCAACTGGACGCCACCACCAGCATCCCCGGCACCTTCGTCTATTCGCCCGGTGAGGGCACGGTGTTGCCGGCCGGAGGGAGCACCCTCTCGGTGACCTTCACACCCACCGACACCAGCACCGCCGGCTTCCAGGCGGCCACGGCGACGGTGACCCTTCAGGTCAACCCGGCCACGCCGGTCATCACCTGGGCCACACCGGCCTCGATCGCCTACGGCACCGCGCTGAGCGGCACGCAACTTGACGCCACGGCAACCTTCGAAGGCGGCACGGTCACCGGCACCTTCACTTATTTACCCGCCTCCGGCGCCATCTTGACCGCGGGCGCGCACACGCTCACTGTCACCTTCACGCCAACCGGCCCAGGCGCTGCCAACTACACAACAGCCACGGCATCGGTCACGATCAATGTCACGCAGGGCGCGCCCACGATCACCTGGGCGAAGCCCGCTGCCGTTACTTACGGCACCGCCCTGAGCGCCACCCAGCTTGACGCTACGGCGGCCTTCAACGCCACGACAGTTCCGGGCAGCTTCGTTTACTCGCCCGCCGCCGGCGCCATTCTGCCGGTTGGAACGCAGACGCTCTTGGTCACCTTCACGCCGACCGACGCAACCGATTACTCGAGCGTGACGGCCACTACTACCATCGCCGTCAACCAGGCTATGCCGATCATCTCCTGGCCGACTCAGGCCGCGATGGTTTACGGCACCGCTCTCAGCCCGGTGCAACTCGACGCTACGGCCTCGGTTCCCGGCACCTTTGTTTACTCGCCCGTGGCCGGCACGGTGCTCACCGCTGGCCCGCACACCCTCAGCGTCACCTTTACACCATCCGACGCGACGGACTACGCGGCCGCCCAGGGCTCGACCACCGTGATCGTCGGCCAGGCTACTCCGGTCATCACCTGGGCCACGCCAGCCTCGATCGCCTACGGCGCCGCTCTGAGCGCCACGCAACTTGACGCCACGGCAACATTCGAAGGCGGCATGGTCACCGGCACCTTCACTTATTTACCCGCCCTCGGCACCGTCCTGACCGCGGGCGCGCACACGCTCTCCGTCACCTTCGCGCCAACCGATACCACTGACTACACGACGGCCACGGCCTCGGTGACCATCAGCGTCACGCAGAACGCGCCCGCGCTCACCTGGGCCGCGCCCGCTGCGATCACGTACGGAACCGCCCTGAGCGCCACCCAGCTTGACGCCACGGCGGCCTACAACGCCGCGACGATTCCGGGCAGCTTTGTTTACTCGCCGGCCGCGGGCGCCGTCCTGCCGGCCGGAACGCAAACGCTCTCGGTCACCTTCACGCCGGCTGATGCAACCGATTACGCCAGCGTGACGGCCACCACAGCCATCGCCGTCAACCAAGCCACGCCGATCATCGCCTGGCAGAACCCGCCCGCGATCGATTACGGCACCGCGCTCAGCTCGGCCGAACTGGACGCCACGGCCTCGGTTCCCGGCACCTTCGTCTACTCGCCCGCGGCTGGCACCGTGCCCGCGGCCGGAGCGCAGCCCCTTTCCGTCACCTTCACCCCGGCCGATACGACTGACTACGCCACGGCCACGGCGAGCGTGACGCTGACCGTGCAGGCTCCCGGATTCACCATCAGCGGCTCGCCCACCGGGCAAACCGTCTATGCCGGTTACTCGACCGACTTCGTCATCACTGTCGCGCCCGTCGACGGTACTTTCAATAACCCAATCACGCTTACCGTCACCGGCCTGCCTTCGGGAGCCACGGGCACCTTCTCGCAGGCCACGCTCACGCCCGGCTCGTCGTCGGCCAGTGCGGTCCTGACGGTCTCAGTACCCGCCAGCACCACTTTGAACCAACGCCCGGGCTCGCCCTTCGGAGGCGCGCCGCGCGCGCTGGTTCCATTGATGGCGCTGCTGTTGCTTTTGCCCTTCCGCAAGGTGCGCAAGACGGCGCGAAGGATCTCGCTCCTGCTGATTCTGGCTCTCTCGCTAGGCGCCATGCTTTCCTTGAGCGCCTGCGGCACGCCCGCGACGAATACCGTTCAATGGCAGGCCGAGTTCGTGCTCACCGTAACCGGCACAAGCGGCGGCGGCACGCAAACCACGCCGCTGGTGCTTACCGTCGAATAACCCACGGCGGGGCTCGGCTCGGCGCCCGCCCCGCCTATCGATCCGGAAGGCGGGATCAATCGTCCGGAGGAGCTTCCGAGCCGTCTGCGAGCGGCGCTCGATGCGGCCGAGGCTCTCTTTGCGACCATGCCCGCCGGGGTGGGACGCGAATTGCCCCCTTATTCCCCTCCTCGTGTATGGTGGCTTGGTATGAATCTGCTGCCAACCCTGACCGAGCCCCGGCACTTTGTGCTCTGGGAGAGAGCTCTGTTCGCCGCGCTCGCCGGCGCGTCGGCCTATGGCTTCTGGCGGCGCTTCGGCCCTATCCTCGGCAGGATTCTCCAATCGAAAAAGGACCCCGATTTTCGTCTCTTCCCCATTACGAAACGCGTGCGCGATTTCGTCTGGGAGGTTCTGCTCGAGGCCAAGGTGATTCGCGAGCGGCCGCTTGCGGGCGTGGCGCATGCGCTTGTCTTCTGGGCCTTCTGCGTCTTCGCGCTGGTCACGCTCAATCACTGCGCAGCGATTCTCGGCCTTGGTTTTCTCGATCCCGCGGGGCGCGTGGGGCGAATCTACTTTGCGGTTGCGGCCCTCTTTGCCATTGCCTGCGCCGTCGCAATCGCCTGTCTCTTTGTGCGGCGATTTTTTGTCCAGCCCCAATGGCTGGGCAGGCTCTCCTGGGAGTCGGGCCTGATTGCGCTGCTGATCTTCATGCTGATGGCTACCTACCTCGCGGCGTTTTTCGTGGCAGCTCCGGCCGGCGCGGTCAGGGCGCTTTGGTGGGCGCACACGCTTGCGTTGCTCGCGTTTCTTCCGCTCATTCCTCACACCAAGCACCTGCATCTCGTCTTGAGCCCTTTCAGTGTCTTTCTCTCGCGCGGCGGCTTCGCGCAGATTCCTCCGCTCCGTGGCGACGAGGACTTCGGCCTGGTTGCGGGAAAGGATCTGACGCGCCTCGTGAGCTTGCAGGCCTACTCGTGCGTGGAGTGCGGGCGCTGCATGGAGCACTGCCCGGCCAATGCGACCGGCAAGCAGCTCAACCCGAAGGAAATCGTTCTGGGCCTGCGCGGCTACCTCGACGAGTTCGGTCCCGCGTCCGAGGAGCCGCTGCTCGGCAAATACGCGTCGCAGCAGGCGGCCTTCGAGTGCACCACCTGCGGAGCCTGCGAGTTCCAATGCCCCGTGGGCATCGAGCACGTGCCGATTCTGGTTGGGCTGCGGCGCGGCGCGGTCAACACCGGCGCATGGGACGACGCTTACGGCGCGAAGCTTTTCCTGGCTTTGGAGAAAGGCAGTAACGCGTTAGGCCTTAGCACGACAGAGCGCGACAAATTTGTCGAAAAAAACGCGCTGTCCATCTTCGACGGGACGCAGGAGTACTGCCTGTGGCTGGGCTGCATGGGCGCGTACGATCCGCATGGCCGCGAGATCGTGCTGGCGCTGGTACGCATCATGCGGCATCTCGGCACGAGCTTCGGCGTACTGCGAAAAGAAAAGTGCTCGGGCGACCCGGTGCGGCGGCTGGGCAACGATTTCCTCTTCCAGCAACTGGCAGAAGCAAATCTTGACGCCATGGTGCAGAATCGCGTCAAGAAGATCGTGTCGATCTGCCCGCATTGCGTGCGCACGATTCAGGAGGATTGGAAGGAGTTCGGCACGCCGCCCGAGGTCGAGCATCATAGCGAGTTTCTGGCGAAGTTTGCTTCCCAGCTGCCTTCCTTCCAAAGCCAGCAAAAAATTGTGTTTCACGATCCGTGCTACCTGGGCCGCTATCGCAATGCGTACAACGAGCCGCGCCAGGTTGCGGCGCTGGCCGGCGAGTTGGTGGAGGCGCCGCGCTCGCGGGAGCGCAGTTTCTGTTGCGGCGCCGGGGGCGGGCTCGCGTTTCTCGGCGAGGAGCGAGGCGAGCGCGTGAGCCACGTGCGCGCGGCAGAGTTGGCTGCAACCGGAGCCGAAGTTATCGCCGCGGCCTGCCCCTTCTGCAATACCATGTTTCGTGACGCGCTCGCGGCGCGCGGCGGCGGCGCGCCCGAGCTGATGGACATTGCGCAGATTGCGGCGCGGAGATTGCCGGAACGTAATGCGGGCTGACTCATGCAGCGCCAGCCTCCAGGCCGGCTGTCGTGCGGGTCTCCTGACCCGCACATTCGCGCTGGCGGCGTGGACGCCGCCAGTACAGCCGGTCTGGAGACCGGCGGTACGACGGAGCACTGAGACATGAAGATCGTTGTCGCCATCAAGCAAGTGCCCAATCGCGATGCGCCGGTGCGGATTGCCGCGGGCGGCAAGTGGATCGACGAGAGCGATCTCGAGTGGGCTATGAACGAGCCCGACGCCCATGCGCTTGAAGAGGCCTTGCAGTTGAAGGAGCAGCACGGCGGCGAAGTCATCGTGGTGAGCGCCGGGCCGGAGCGCGTGGCGGCTACGATTCGCGAGGCGCTCGCCAAGGGCGCCGACCGCGGCCTTCACATTGTCTCGGACGACCTGGGCGCGCGCGACGCTTTGGGCGTTGCGCGCCTCCTCGCCGCAGTCATCAAGCCCGAGAATCCCGACCTGGTGCTGACCGGATTGCAGTCCGAGGACCTGGGCCTGGGCCAGACCGGCGTGATTCTGGCCGAACTGCTCGGCCTGCCTCATGCCACTTTGATCCTTCACGTCGAGAAGACCGATGCCGGCCTTAAAGTGAAGCGCGAACTCGAAGAGGGATGGTTTCAATCCATCGATATGTCCTTGCCCGCACTGCTGACCATGCAGTCGGGCGGCAACAAACTGCGCTACGCCACGCTGATGGGCATCAAGCGCGCCAAATCCAAGGAGATGCGCGCGGTGAGCGCCGCGGAACTCGGCATTGAACTCGCGCCGGTGGTGACACTCGAACAAATCTCCGCGCCGAAAAAGCAAAAATCCACGCAGATTCTTTCCGGCTCGGCGAAAGAAGCCGCGGCTGCGCTGGTCGAAAAGCTGAAGACGGAGGCGCGCGTGCTATGAGTTTTTTCCTGGTTTTGGAAGAGAGAGGCGGGCACATCGAGCGTGTGAGCTGGGAGGCGCTTGCGGCGGCGCACCGGCTCGCGCCCGCCGGGGAGATTACGGCAGTTGCGATCGGCGCGGAAACCGCGGCGCTGGCTGCCGAGGCCGCTCACAAACCTCTAGGCAAAGTGGTGCGCGTGGAGCATCCACTGCTGGCGCCGTACACCTCCGATGGGTTTTCCGCCGCTCTCTATCAACTTTTCCAAAGCCAGAGCCCCACGCAGTGGGTTGTATTGCCGCACACGTATCAGGTGCGCGACTACGCGCCGGCGCTGGCGTGCCGCATGGGCCAGGTGCTCATCGGCGACGTGACAGGCATCGAAGACGGCCCGGTCTTTACTCGGCAACTGTTGCAGGGGCGGCTCAGCGGGAGCTATCGCCATCGCGGCAACGGTCCCTGCTTTGTGTCGGTGCAGGCGGGGGCATTTCGTGCCGAAGCTCTCAACGCACATGCCAATGCGGGACCGGCTCCGATTGAAATCTTCACGCCAGCACTCGACCCCGCGCAGATTCGCACGCGGCCCAGCGAGCCGTTCCGCGAGTCGGCGCAGACGGTCGATCTCGGCTCGGCGCAACGGATTGTCAGCGTGGGCCGCGGCATCAAAGCCGCGGAGAATCTGCCGCTGGTCGCAGCGCTCGCCCAAGCGCTCGGTGCGGAACTGGCCGCCTCGCGGCCCATCTGCGACAACGGCTGGCTGCCCCTGGAGCGGCAGGTGGGCAGCTCCGGCCACACGGTGGCGCCGCGGCTCTATCTCGCAGTTGGCATCTCGGGAGCGATTCAGCACCTGGTGGGCATGAAAGGCTCCGCGTGCATCGTGGCTATCAACAAGGACCCCGACGCGCCCATCTTCGAAGTGGCGGATTACGGCATTGTCGGCGATCTGTTTGAAGTGGTTCCGGCGCTGACCGAGGCGGTCAAGGCCGGTTAGCTCACCAATTCGTCCGGCCCATCAACAGTGGCGCGTATTCCCACCCTTTTCCGCAAAGGACGCGAAAAAGGATGGGGCACGGCCGCAGTATTCTATGGCCGGATCAAGAATTCAAGCCACCAATGCCATGGCGCGAATGGTTTCCTTGCGCACGGTCAGCTTCTCGATCAGATCGGTGCGCGCCTCGTAGCCGCGGCCCGGCGTGTCGGCAATAGCAATCTCGCCCTCGCTCGACACCGTGACTTCAGGCTCGACGATGTCCTCGGCCCAATAACGCGCCGATGCGGAGACGTCACCCGGCAGCGTAAAACCTTCCAGCGTGGAGAGCGCGATGTTGTGCGCGCGGCCGATGCCGGACTCGAGCATGCCGCCGCACCAGACAGGAATGCCGCGTTCCAGCGCCGCGTTGTGCACTGCGATGGCCTCGGAAAAGCCGCCCACGCGGCCCAGCTTGATGTTGATCATCCGGCACGATTCCATTTCGATGGCGGCCAGCGCGTCGCGCCGGTTGCGAATGGACTCGTCAAGGCAGATGGGCGTGTTGAGGCGCTTCTGCAGCACGGAGTGGAAGTAGAAATCGTCGTGCCAGAGCGGCTGCTCGATCATGAGCAGATCGAAGGCGTCGAAGGATTCGATGTGGTCCTGGTCGTGGAGACGGTAGGCGGAGTTGGCGTCGCAACTGAGCAGGATTCCGGGCCAATGGCTGCGCACGCGCTCGAAGACCTCAACATCCCAGCCGGGCTTGCACTTTAATTTGATGCGCTGATAGCCCGCGGCCAGCTCGCGCTCGACGATGGCAAGCAGCTCGGGAATCGAGGACTGGATGCCGAGAGAAACGCCGCAGGAGATGCTCTCGCGGACGCCGCCGATGAGCCGCGAAAGAGAGATGCCTTCGCGCTGCGCCTCGAGATCCCAAATGGCGTTCTCAAGCGCCGCCTTGGCCATGGGATTGCCGCGCACCGCGCGGAAGATGCGCGGGCACTCGCCGCCGTGTTCCGGCGATTCGGCGGCCAGCATGGGCGCAAGCTCACTCGCCAGCACCTGCCAGGCGCTGTCGGTGGACTCACCCGAAAAGAACGGATGCTCGCCCGCGGTGCACTCGCCCCAGCCGGTCAGCCCCTCGGACTGGACCTCGGCCAGCACGATCCTTCGGTTGCGGGTGACGCCAAAGCTGGTTTCAAAAGGGCGCACCAGCGGCATGTGGATTTCGCGCAGGACGATGGCATCGATTCTCATATATTCCTCATCAAAATTCTCGATTAAGAGTAAGGGCCTAATTCGTAGACACCATTTCCATCGGTGTCTCGAGAGAAACCTACGACTGCTAATCCTTGGGAAAAAGCTTGCTGAAAATTCTTTTGATTCTCCAACTGAACAGCGAGGGCCCGCTCGCGGGTTGCTTCGCTGGCTTTCCATTGGTCGATCGAAACCGGAACCAAAATGCGTATCTCTATAGCGCGTGCGGCCGCAGGGCGCCGGGCAAGGAGAGCCTCAACTCGGGGGGAATCCAGCTCCCACTCGGCTAAAAGGCGGTCTGTGGGCAGACCACCCTGCAGTCGAGATGAGGATACACCATAGAAATTCACACGGTACTCGCGCGCCATGACGCCCAGCCTGTGGATATTGAGGAAAGCGTTTTTGATTTCCAGGGGATCAAAGGTCCATTCCATATGCCGAACGCCGCGGGAAAGCGCCTCTCGGCGTTGCTCCCATTTGAGTTGCGCGCCAAGGCCGCGATTGCGGTGCGAGGCGCGGACGGCCAGCATGTGGGAGTGAAGGTAGGGCTGAGGCCCTTGCGGAGTGGATTTCACTCCCGGCAAAGACATGGCGAAACCAACCAGGCTGCCGTCCGGCCCGGTAGCGGCATCGACCTTCACGTCACTATCGAACGCGCCGATGACCTGACCGCCGATCTTTTGCGCCAGCAGAAAACTCTTGCGGGGAATTGCGTCGGCTTCGTCATAACCCCAGGTTGCGATCTGGAGCTGGACGCACGCCTCCAACTCGGCCATCCCTGCGCAGGAGTGAATCGAGATCATGGCTGCTCCTGCTTTGCCGGTTGAGGCGCAGCGCCAACGCCGGCGAGTTTCCGTTTGGCCTCTGCCCACAAGGCTTCCAACTCGTTCGGCGCAAGTTCTTCGAGCGGGCGGGGCGAAGCCAGTTCCATTTCGCAGAAGCGCTGGCGGAAACGGAGATTGCAGTTGCGCAGAGCCATCTCCGCATCCACGCCGAGATGGCGGCCGAGGTTCACCACAGTAAACAGCAGGTCGCCCAGCTCCGCTTCGACGGCCGGCTTGCGCGCGGGATCTGCCGAAGCCGCTTCGGCTTCGAGTTCCGCGGTCTCCTCGGCGACTTTAGGCAGAAGTTCGCGCCAGCTCGGCCAGTCGAAGCCGGCTTTCCGGGCCTTGCTGCCGAGCTTGGCGGCTTCAGCCAACGCCGGAAGCGCGCGGGCAACGTGGTCGAGCCGCGACGGCGATTGCTTCCCTGCTCCGCTCGCGCCGGATCCTCCGTCCGTCGGGATATTTTTCTCTGCGGCTTTGATCTCCTCCCAGTTGCGCAGCACGGCATCGGAGGAACCGCCGACATCCGCGTCGACCTCGGCGCGGTTTCCGGCCGCGCGCGCGGCCTCGTCGCCAAAGACATGCGGATGGCGGCGCACCAGCTTGCGATTGAGCGAGTCAAGGACATCGGCGATGGTGAAGTGGCCTTCGTTGGCGGCCATCTCCGCGTAGAAAAGAACTTGCAGCAGAAGATCGCCGAGTTCCTCAGTGAGATGCGCAAAGTCGCGGCGCTCAATGGCGTCGAAGACCTCGTAGGCCTCTTCCAGCGTGTATTTGCGGATGGAATCGAAGGACTGTTCGCGGTCCCAAGGGCAGCCGCCGGGAGCGCGGAGGCGCGCCATAATGGCCACAGACTCCTCAAACAACGCCGCCGCCCGCGCCGGGTCGGTAATGGTTTGCGGCGTGGAATCCTTGGGGCTGGAGTGAGCCGGCGTAAGAGCCATGCAACTCCAGTTTACCTTGCGGCCACGAGCGGCGCGGGGCGAGCGTCCCGCGGAAACGGGCGCACGACCGCATCTTGAGACGGTTCCGGGGCTCATCCCTTCGCGTTCTTTGTGAAAGGGTGGAAAACCGGAAAAAGTATCCGCTCCCGCCACATTTATACTCACACTCGAATGATTCCGGCATTTGTATCAATTTTTTCGGGGCTTTTGGGACTGGCTTTCGGCAGTTTTCTCAATGTTTGCGCCACGCGGTGGCCAGCGTGTGAGAGCGTCGCCAAGGGACGTTCGCGTTGCCGCAGTTGCGGGCGCACCCTGGCCTGGTGGGAGAACATCCCTCTGGCAAGCTGGCTGGCGCTGGGCGGGCGCTGCCGCACCTGCAAAGCAACCATTAGCTGGCGCTATCCGCTGGTGGAACTGGCAGTTGGAGGGCTGTGGGCGCTGGCAAGCTGGCGCGTGCTCGCGGGAGCAGCCGATTTGGCGCTGCCCCTCGGCGTTCTCGGCTATCAACTCTCGGTCACCGCCGGGCTCATGATTTTTCTCTGGCTCGTGGTCGCGCTCGCCGTCCTCGACGCCGAGAATCTCTGGCTGCCCGACCGGCTGGTGTGGCCGGGGATCATCCTCGGCATTCTGTCCACCATCGTCTGGTGGGCGATCGCGAGCAACCTGCATGAAAGGTACTCCGGTGAACTGCCCCTCTCGGCGCTGCCGATGACCATGGCGATGGAATCGGTGATGAAGCTGGGGTATTTTCTGGAGGCCATACGATTGCCGGGCATCGGCAATCCTCTCGTCGGCCTACTGGTCCTCATCGCAGGCCCCATCCTGGCGGCGGGCTCGATCCTCCTCATCCGCTGGCTCTACTGGATTGTCCGCCGGCGCGAAGGCCTGGGCTTGGGCGACGCCAAGCTGATGGCCATGCTGGCTGCCTGGCTGGGACTGGATGGCGCGATGCTGGCGTTTTCCATCGGCTGCATTCTCGGCGCGGTCACGGCGCTGGTTCTGCTTGCGCTTCCTTCATCGCGTAAAGACGAAACGAACTGGGCGCTGAAAAGGCTTCCCTTCGGAACGTTTATTTGCCTGGGCGCGATAGTCAGCGTCTTCTGGGGCGAGCAGCTGATCGCTCTCTACGAGCGATGGGCGGGATTCTGAAGCCAAAGGATTCCACGGCGCCGTCGATCCTGTGCGAGTCTGGAGACCCGCACGACAGCCGGTCTGGAGACCGGCGCTACTGCAATCGCCTATTCGCGGATCGGTTCTTATTGCGGCGGCGCGGAGGGTTGCGCGGCCTGCGAAGGTTTGGCGTTGGCAATGGCGGGATCTTCCAGCGCCTTGCGCGCTTCTTTGGCGTGGCGGCTGCCGGGATCGTAGTCCATCACCTTCTGGTAGTTGGCGCGGGCCTCGGCAAACTGGCCGATGTGCCGCTCCGCCTCGGCCAATCCCCAATAGACATCGGGATTGTCGGGATCGAGCACCAGCGCCGACTGGAAGCGCGAGAGCGCGGCCTTCCAATCCTTGTTGTCGAGATAGTACCTGCCGACGTTCTCGTCCTCGGCCGCGGATTCATGATGCTCGGGCGCGATCTCGTGCCCTTTGCGATTGTGTTTCCCCGGCTGCGCGTCGTCGTCGGCAGGGGGAAGCAGGTCGCTCATGCCGGCCAGGCTTGAGCTCGAACTCTGCTGCTGATTCTCGGCAGCGGCCTCTGCGTCCTCGGGACTGCGCACGGGGTCGGAATCGCTGGCAGGCATGGGGATGCGATTGGACGCGTCGCTCTCGCCCTGGATCAAGCCCGGCACGTTGTGCGTCGGCACCACGGGAATGTTGCTGGTGTCCTCAGGAAAGGGATTCTGATTGGTCTGCTGCTCGGTACGGGCCGGCGGTTGAGGGGCGGGCGGGTTCTGTGAGCCCGGCGCAGGCTGGCTCTGGCCCGTGCCCGAGCCATTGCCGCCGCCCTGGCCCTGCGCGCGGAGGCTCGGTCCGGCTGCCACAATGCAGGCGACCACCAACGCAATGCCAAACCTCGGTTTCATAGCCGATTTCCCAATTCGTTAGACGCGACTCGGCCCACGGAGGGATGCCGGTCCCGGACGCGGGCTGGAAAATGCGTCCAAGTCAAGGATCGCACATCGGGAAATGCCCATGGCGTGCCAAGTCTCTGACAGCACGAATATGTGCCTGTGGGGTTCGTGCTATCCCACCCTTTCGCCTCCCAAAAAGGCGAAAGGATGGGGCACGGCGGCGGTGTTTTGTTGCCGGATCATTAGGCAGTATCGAACAGCGACTGATTCGAACCACCGCAATGCGCTTGGGGAACGGATGCAATGGGGAAGGTCGAGCGCCGCGCTCTCCACAGTCGATCCATGCGCGACGATGAAGCCGGCTGCGCCTTAGCCGCGCCGCGGACGATTTTCCACGGGCCGCCGCCCCGCCCCGGAACGATAGAATCTGAACGATAGAGTTTCTTCAGGCAGTTTGGCTTCCCGCAACCGCAGAGGAGCGTCGTTCGCATGGGTTATCAGGTTCTGGCCCGCAAATACCGTCCGCAGCGCTTTGCCGANNCGACGTGGCCGGCCAGGACCACGTGACGCGCACTCTGATGAATGCGCTGACGCAAAACCGCATTGCGCACGGCTACATCTTTTCCGGGCATCGCGGCATCGGCAAGACGACCATCGCACGCATTCTGGCCATGGCGCTGAACTGCCGGACCGAAGTGGGCTCCGCGGAGCGGCCGACGCCGGAGCCTTGCGGCGTGTGCGATGCCTGCGTGGAGATTCGCCAGGGCAACGCGGTGGACGTGATCGAGATCGATGCGGCCACCAACCGCGGCATNNCGCGGCATCGACGAGATTCGCGAGTTGCGCGACGCGGCGCGTTACGCGCCGTCCCGCGACCGCTACAAGATTTACATTCTCGACGAGGCGCACCAGATTACCGATGCTGCGTTTAACGCGCTGCTGAAGACGCTCGAAGAACCGCCGTCGCACGTCATCTTCATGATGGCGACGACCGAGCCCGAGAACATTCCCCAGACCATCCGCTCGCGCTGCCAGCATTTCAGCTTTCACGCCGTCAAGTTCGACGACATTCTGGCGCAGTTGAAGACCATTGCAACGGAAGAGAAAGTTACCGCCGAGGAAGAATCGCTGGCTCTCCTGGCCGAGGCCGGCGACGGATCGATGCGCGACGCGCTCTCCATCATGGATCAGGCGATTGCCTCGGCGCCGCTCGAAGACGGCCGCCCGAAGCTCTCGGCGGAGCAGATTCGCGAGCTGATGGGCGCGGCGCCAAACACGGTCTTTGAGAGATTGCTCGAAGCCGTGGCGGCTGCCGAAAGCGCGCCGCTGATGGAGCAACTGAACCTGCTGCTCAATGCCGGGCACAGTCCCTTGTCGCTGGCGCGGCAGATGGTGCGCTACCTGCGCAATACACTGATGGCCAAGCTGGGCGGAGAGCAGACGGAGCTGCTCGCGATCTCCGCCGACGAGCGGGCGCGCGCGGCGCGTACGGCGCTGCTCTTTACCGAAGAAGAGCTGATGCGCAACCTGCAGATTGTGTTGCGCACCTTCGACGATTTGAATTACCGCCAGGAGCAGCGCTTCCATCTGGAGCTGGGACTGCTCAAGCTGATTCATGCGCAACGGCTGCTGCCGATCGAGGAGTTGCTGAGCGGAGTGGCCGGCGGAGTGGGCGCAAGGACACCAAGCAGCGCGCCGCGCGCGAGCGCAAGCGTGGCGCGGCCGGTAAGCGCGGGATCAATCCCAGCAAGCACGCCGGCGCGGGAGCCGGGCGGCTGGAACGCGAGGCCGCCAGCGAGGCAAAGCGCAAGGCAGGAAACCGGCGTTGTCATGGGCAGTTCGGCGGCGGCCGAGTCTATGCTCGCGGCGAGCACAGCCGCACGCGAGCTTTCGCCGTTTCCTGCCGTAGGAGCGCAAGGCTACGCGTCGGGGTACGCATCGGGGGAAACACTCACCGAAGGCGCGCTGGCCAAGGCGCCTGAGACCGCGAAAGCAACCGGCGAAGGCGCGAGAGCCCCCGGTGAGAATCTGAGCGCCGATTCGATCCGCCAGGACATTGTGGCCGCGCTGGCCACCGCGGGACACAGCTCAGCCGCACAACTGCTGGGCAACGGCACGTGGCGGCTTGAGCCCACAAGCGTGCAGGTTACGGTGCCCGGAATGGGCAAGAAGATGCTGAGCCTGACGGTGAATGCCGCCGCGGAAAAGATCGTGCGCCAGGAATTGGAGCGGCTGGGCGCGCCGACGCGATTTCTCATCTCCTCTGGCGAAGGCGCCACTCCAACCGTGGTGGCTGCGCCGCTTGCGCCCGCAGGAAGCGTGCAGGAGGCGGCGCTCAAGCATCCAATGGTCAAGCGCGCCCAGGAGATTTTCAAGGCCGAGGTCCGCAGCGTGGTCGATCTGCGGAAAGGCAGCTAACAGCTTCTAGCTCTTAGCTTCTAGCTTCTAGCTTTTTCGTGCTTGGGCAAGCTCTGATGGCAGAGCGAGAACGGCCAGAGCTTCGAAATCCAAGCTTTTTTGAGAGGTTTCCAGGGAGAACACAACCACAATGATTAATCCGCTCAAGATTTCCGAGATGCTTTCCAAGGCCGGCGAGATGCAGGAGGAGATGCAGCGCAAGCTGGGCGAGACCGTGGTGGAGGCATCGAGCGGAGGCGGCGCGGTGACGGCGACCATGAACGGCAAGAAGGAGCTGCTGAAGATCCGCATCGATCCTTCCGCGGTGATGAGCCTGAGCGGTAGCCAGCCGGACGTGGAAATGCTTGAGGACTTGATCGTGGCTGCGGTGAACGAAGCCGGACGCAAGGCCGATGAGGCCATCAAGTCGAGTGTGCAGGGTTTGCTGGGCGGGCTAAAACTGCCCGGGATGAGTTGACGGAAAGGCAAGAGCGACGGAGGTGGAGATGGACCGCAGGCATTTTTTGGAAATGGGAGCGACGGCCGGAGTTGCCGTCGTTGCCGGAGAAAAGATTCTTGCCCAGGCTATGCCCGCAACGGCGCGGCCTCGGCCGCAGCAAGCGGATCCGGCAAGCGTTCCCGTCCGCACCACGCAACTCCACGACAACCTCTATCTTCTGCAGGGCGCGGGCGGCAACATGGTGCTCGAGACCGGCGCCGACGGCTGCCTGCTGATCGACGCCAGTTTCGCGCCCGCGGTTCCGCGGATTCGCGAGGCGATTGCCGCCGTGGCGCCGGCGGCCGCGGGCGGCCTGCTCATCAATACGCATTGGCACTCCGATCACACCGGCGGCAACGAAGGAATGCACGCCGCCGGATTTACCATCATTGCCCATCGCTTGACCCGCGAGCGGCTTTCCACGCCGCAACCGATGCGGCTTTTTCACTATACGGTCCCCGCGTCGCCGCCGGGGGCGCTACCGGCGATTTGCATCGACCAGTCGCTCGCCATCTGGCGCAACGGCGACTCGATCGAAGTCGCTCACTTCGCCCCGGCGCACACCGACACCGACATCTCGATCCATTTTCTGAAGGCGGATGTGCTGCACGTCGGCGATATCTGGTTCAACGGAGGCTATCCCTTCATCGACGAGGGCGCCCATGGCACGATCGGCGGCATGATTCGTGCCGGCGAGCAGGTGATGGCGCTGGCCTCGGCGTCGACAAAGATCGTTCCCGGCCACGGACCGCTGGGCGACAGGGCCGGCTATGAGAAGTACCGCGAGATGCTCATCGCCATTCGGGACAGGGTGGCCGCTATGAAGGCCGCGGGACTGAGCGAAGAGGAAACCATTGCCCGCAAGCCCACGGCGGCGTTCGACGAAGCCGTCGGCGAGGGATTTATGAGCGCGGACATGTTTGCCGGGATCGTCTACCGGACGCTTTAAGGCATTTTTCCCCATCCTCGAAAGCAACCGGTTATATTGAAGGTTGCCGCTGGCTGGTGTTCGCGGCAATTTCTTTATTGAATTCCCAGGCGGCGTTGGGAGAGATATTCTCGGAGGCGAAGCGTGTCACGCTATGCCGAGCCGATGGCCCGGCTCATTGAAGAGTAGAAGAAGCTGCCGGGCGTGGGAACCAAAAGCGCCCAGCGCTTCGCCTTCCACATTCTGCGCTCCACCGACGAGGATGCGGCGGCGCTTGCCGAGGCCGTGCGCGGGCTTAAAGCGAATCTGCGCCTCTGCTCGATCTGCAACAACGTCACC
>PLSB01000100.1 GCA_003165005.1 Acidobacteriaceae bacterium
AAGCCGCACTCAAAGACGCCGGCTTCCGCGTGGAGACTGACGACCGCAACGAAAAAATGAACGCCAAGATCCGCGACTTCGCCAACCAGAAGACGCCCTACATCCTCATCTTCGGCGACAAGGAAGAAGGCGCCGGAGCGGTCAGCGTCCGCACCCGCGGCAAAGGCGACCAGGGTTCCATGCCGCTAGCCGGCTTCATCGCCAAAGCCACGGGGCTGGTGGCTAGCCAATCCATGGAGCTCTAGTTGTGTTCGATGAAATCGGAGCCTCAGCGGATGTTCGGACAGAGGCATCCAATAATGCTTTGCTCTAATGATCGGTTACCCGTCGCAAACGAATCGATGTATACTGGCCGCAACGAATCCATTAGCGGGGGGCGGGCGATGCAGACTATTCTTCGCGTTGCTTTTGTTGTGGCTTCATCTTTGTGCCTTACCGTTCCGGCTCTTGCCGGACCATTTGGGCTAACTCGTGGTATGACACGAGATCAGATAATCGCGTTGGTAGGCAAGGATTCTGTCGTCAAAGAGACCCCAAACTCTATCGGCGGCGAACTTCTCAAGTTGAGAACCGTACCAAAGCCACATCACGAATTCGAGGCATACAATCTATTCATCTCAAAAGAGGATGGTCTACTCAAGATTGTCGCAGTGGGAGTAGATATCTCGAGCTCTTCCGATGGGGCTGAGGTCCGTAGAGATTTTTCCGAAATGAGGTCAGCCCTGGTGGCTAATTATTCAAATCCAGTGCACGATTTTGATTTCGTGAAAGCGGGAAGCATCTGGGACAAACCAGAGGACTTCATGATGGGCTTGCTAAAGCAGGAGAGAATCCTAAGCTCAGCTTGGATTCTCGAAAATGGAAGCTCTCTGAGAGACGATTTGTCAATCGTTGCAATCGAGGCCTCAGGCCTGAGCAGCGAAAAGGCATACTTGACACTCACCTACGAATTTAAGGGTTGGGAAGCCTACGTAGAGAGAGTTAAGGCTAAGGAATCCTCGGTATTATAGCTGCCGAATTCATCGCCACGCCAGATACAAAGGGGTTGGTGAACAGCCGGGTGCCCCATCCCAAGCGCAGTTCTTCGCGCTTAGGGTGGGTTTGCTGACTCGCTAACTTGCCGACCTGCTGGCTCGCCTCACGCGTTGATCGCCATCCCCTCCACCGCGCCGTACCCGTCCAGCATTGCCTCGCTCAAGGTAGGGTGCGCGTGGATGGTGAACATCAGCTCGTCCACGGTGCCTTCGAGCTCCATCACCGCAACCGCTTCGGCAATCAGCTCCGTGGCCTGCGGCCCGATGATGTGCACGCCCAGAATCTCGCCGTATTTGGCATCGGCAACCACCTTCACAAAGCCATCGTGGCTCGCCACAATCGTCGCCTTGGAGTTGCCGGCAAACGGAAACTTGCCCACCTTGATTTCCAATCCTTTTTCTCTGGCCTGGGCCTCCGTCAAACCCGCCGAGCCGATCTGCGGCTCGGTGTACGTGCAGCTCGGAATGCGATCGCGCCGCACCGGACGGTACTTGCGCCCCGCGATCTTCGCCATCGCCACCATGCCGCTCATTGCGCCCACATGCGCCAATTGCGGCAGCCCGGCCACAATGTCGCCAATGGCAAAGACGCCGGGCTCCGCCGTCTCCTGCGCCTCATTGACTTTCACAAACCCGTGTTCGATCTCGACGCGTGTCGTCTCGAGGCCGATTCCGCTCGTCAACGGCCCGCGCCCCACGGCCACCAGCACCTTCTCGGCCTCTTTCACCTGCCCCTTGCCGTTCGCATCGGTGTAACTCACCTTCACGCCGGTCGCAATCTTCTCCACCTTTTCCACCTTCGCGCCTGTCTGCATCTCGATGCCGCGCTTGCGAAAGACGCGCGCCAGCTCCTTCGAAATCTCCTCGTCTTCGACGGGAACCAGCCGCGGCAGAAACTCGAGAATCGTCACCTCGCTGCCGAAGCTGCGGAAGATCGACGCGAACTCCACGCCCACCGCGCCCGCGCCGATCACGATCAGCGACTTGGGCGGCGCGCTCAGGCTCAGAATCTCGATGTTGGTCAGGATGGCCTCGTCGGCCTTCAATCCGGGGAGCAGCTTAGCCTCCGATCCGGTCGCGAGCATTATTTTCCTGGCTTTGGTTTGGGTTTTCGTTCCATTGGAGTCTACTTCCACCGTGTGCACGCCGTCCTTCGCCCCACCGAGCACGCGTCCAAAACCTGAAAGAATCGTGATCTTGTGTTTCTTCATCAGGAACTCAAGGCCCTTCACGTGCTTCGCGATGATGGCATTCTTGCGCGCCAGCACCGCGGCCCAATCGAGCGACCGCGCCTCGACGCCCTTGATGCCAAACTCCTCGGCTTCCTTCAGGGTTTCCCACAGCTCCGCGTTGAAAAGCAGCGCCTTGGTAGGAATGCAGCCCACATGCAGGCACGTTCCGCCCAGCTTGGGGCTGGCGTCGATCAGGGCCGCCTTCAGCCCGTACTGCGCGCCGCGAATCGCCGCCGTATAACCCGCCGGCCCACCGCCGATCACCGCCACGTCGTAAATGGTCTCTGCATTCGTTTCAGGCAAGGGAAGCTCCATTCCGGCGCTCGCCATGGCGAGCGCCGCATGTCCATGCTTAGTCTAAATGGACTGCTGCTCAGCGATCTGCGACTTCACCCGGCTGTCGCCAGTGCTCCTTGAATCAGATCGACCGCTTCGCGCACTGTCTCCGCGTCGTCCCCGAACCGCTCGATCCAATGCACCTCCGGCTCGCGCCGGAACCACGTCATCTGCCGCTTCGCGTAGTTGCGATGCCCTTGCTGCGCCGCTCGCACCGCCTCGTCGAAGCCCAACGAGCCATCCAGCACGCCGAACGCCTGTTTATAACCCAGCGAATCCAGCGCCTTCACCGGCCCGAAGCGATCGAGCAAACCGCGCGTCTCTTCGACCAGCCCCGCCGCAAACATGGCCGCGCAGCGCTGATTCAGCCTGTCGTAAAGCGCGGCCCGCGGGGGAATCAACCCGATGCGCACGAGCCGAAACCCCGTGAGCGGATTTCTTCCTTCGTTTTGGAGGAGAGCAGAGAGAGGCGAGCGCGCCGCCAGGCAGACCTCAATGGCGCGAATCAGCTTCGGCGTGTCGTTGGCGTGAATCCGTTCGGCCGTCGTCTTGTCCAGCTTTCGCAGCAACCGATGCAGCCACGCGTTTCCGTGGCGTTCCACGCTTCGGCGCAAGCGGGTCCGCAGCTCTTCCTGCCGCTCCGGCCCGGCAAACAGTCCCTCGGTCAGCGCCCGCAGATACAACCCCGTTCCCCCGGTCACAATCGGCATGCGGTGCTTGCGCACGGCAATCTCTTGGAGCAGTTCTCGGGCAAGTCGACTGTACGCGCCCGCCGTGAACGGTTCATCCGGCTCGGCCACGTCGATCAGGTGGTGCGGCACGCGCGCCCGCTCCTCGCGCGTGGGTTTCGCCGTGCCCAGCTCCATGCCGCGATAGACGGCCACGGAGTCGCAGCTCACAATTTCGCCGTTGAATCGCTCTGCAAGGGCCAGCGAAAGCGCCGTCTTCCCGCTCCCCGTCGGCCCCAGCAGAACTACGGCCAACGGTTCAGCCTTTGGAGTAGACAGCGTCAGGCCGGGGTCTCTGATCCCTGATCCCTGTTCCCTGTTCCCTGCCTTTACCATCGCCACCATCCGGCTGGAAAGATCCACTTCGGATTGGTGTGAAGCAGCCACCACAGGCAGACCCCACCGGCCAGAATCACCAGCCCGAAGATCTGGTTGCGCCGGAACGCCCACGTCTGCCGCTCGCGCGACTCTCGCTCGGCGACCTGCTGCTGATACGGCTTGATGCGGGTCTCAACCATGGCAGACCTAATGGGAAGGTCCCGACAAATGGTTTAGCTCGCGAACTGCCAGACGAAGCGACTCAATACAATGTGCAGGAAGTTGGGTGTTCCGCCTTGTCCAGGCATACGGTTGCTGAGAAGCTGGTTTAGTTAGCTCCTGCCATTCTTCCTTATCTTTTGTCTTCTTGTAATTGCGTTCTTCGTCCGCTGCTGTTCCGGTAAGAACAAGAAGCCAAGTTTCAATGTTCCGGCGAGGAACAAGGCGCGCAATGTTCTCGTCTTGAACGCGAAACTCGCGCAGCCGCGCGTTTTCCGATTGCTTCAGTTTTGAATCGAGTTGGTTGGTGCGTGAGACGACCGTCTTCGTATCGGCGTCAATCGTAACAATCAGCCAGATCCTTATCCGGGCTTTGCTCTGCCGGTAAGCATTCACCTCGATTGGGTACTGCTGCAATACCCAATCGAATCCAGAGCCAGATGGTGTCGAATTTACGCGTACGCCACGAAAAATGCCGCATTCTTTCAGGTACGAACGCAGGAAAACCGAAGTTGGATTGTCCTCGCAGAGTAGAACAACAGCAGTCGGTTTACTCATCCCCCCACCCGCGCGCGATAGTTTCGGCTGGTTCCAGCCCGGTATCCGCAACTTCGCTATAGGGCTTTGTCCTCACTTGTCCGTTTTCTTCGCGGAAGAACAGTAATCCGAACTCTCTGGCCCAATAATTGAGGATTTCCGGATGATGCGAAATGAGGATGAGTTGTCCCTTGTTCTCCAGGACGGCATCCTCAGCGGCATGCAGCCAAGGCTGAATCTCGCGCAGGGAGACAAAGTTGTCAGGTTCGTCGAGAATTACCGTGTGCCCTTTGGCGATTACGAAATGAAGGACCATGTAAAGTCCCATCAGCATGCGCTGTCCGTCTGAGAGCTCGGAGAGCGACAGAGTAATTCTCTTCTTCCCTTGGGCTAGAAAATCGGCTCTTAGCTTTCTAACACCATCGTCTTCCTGCGAAAATCGCAGAGCTAGAAAATTGTTAAGAGCCTCTTTGAGCTCGGACAAGAATCGCGCGTTCCCTTCAGGATCTACAAGCAAAAGATGCCGATACCATGGAGCCAAATTCGATAGATTGTATTCGGGCAATGCGTCTTCCGTATCCGCCTTTTCTTCCATCACGTCGAAGTAGGGATCGATCTGGAAACAATGCACGGTATCAAGCCATTCGAGGAAGCGGCCGACGTGAGGATTGCTCTGCTGCGCTAGACGCAATGCCGACTCCGTCGCCTTCCACTTCAAGTTCGAAACTTGACTTCCGCCATTTCCAAAAAAGTGCACTTCGCCGCTAGCGAACTCAAACACCGGCGTCCCTGAAACCGTAAGTTTCTCCAGGTTCACCGAGGGGAGTTGTTCTTCTGGGGAGTAACGAATCTCAAGGCGATAGAGAAAAGTCTTGCCCTCAAGCTCCGCTTCCAATTCCACGACCTGATGTGGGCCGGGATCCCACCGGGTGCGTGTCTTCTGCGTGAAGTCGTTCTCGTCGCCAGTGATGAACCACTTGACGAACAAAATCGCATCCAGCAACGAAGACTTCCCGCTTCCGTTCGCCCCGAGCAGGAGTTGCTTCCGCTCTGGCTTATACTCGAAGTTCACAAAGCAGCGGAAATTGTCGATATACAGGCGCTTCAGCATGGCAGGATTATACGTCGATTGCCTTCCGTTTGCCGCGCCCCGTTTGACTTCCCACCCCTTCATTGCCGACCATGGTTTTTGGCTTTGCATGAGTTTGGCGGGAAGGAAAGATCCAATGAAAGTCTTGATCCTTGGTTCGGGAGGCCGCGAACATGCGCTGGCCTGGGCAATCGCGCGCAGCCCGCGCGTCACTGAAGTGGTTTGCGCGCCGGGCAACGGCGGCATGGCCCAGACGGCCCGCTGCCTGCCCGTCGATCTCAAAGACCTCGACGCCATGGTCCGCCTGGCCGAGACCGAGCGGCCCGCCCTCACCGTCGTCGGCCCGGAGCTGCCGCTCTCGCTCGGCGTTGTGGACGCTCTCCGCGAGCGCGGTCTGCGCGTCTTTGGCCCCACGCGCGCCGCCGCCATGCTCGAATCCAGCAAGGGCTTTGCCAAGCAATTCCTCGAGCGCCATCACATCCCCACCGCCAACTACGCCGTCTGCACGAACCTGGTCGAGGTTGAAAAGGCCATCGACATCTTTCATCCGCCCATTGTGGTCAAGGCCGACGGCCTGTTTGCGGGCAAGGGCGTGATCATCTGTCCCTCGCGCCAAACCGCTACCGAGGCCGCGCAAGGGCTGTTCTCCGGCACCTTGCTGGGCGAAGCCGCAAGCCAGGTCGTCGTCGAGGAGTTCCTCGAGGGCGACGAGGTCAGCTTCCTTTGCCTGAGCGACGGAGTGCACGTGGCGCCGCTCGTCCCCGCGCAGGACCACAAGCGCATCGGCGAGGGCGATACCGGCCCCAACACCGGCGGCATGGGCGTCTACTCCACCGACGCGCTTCTCGATCCCGCGATGACCGAATGGATTCTGCGCCACATTGCCGCGCCCACGGTCACAGGCATGGCCGCCGAAGGCACGCCGTTTACCGGCGTGCTCTATTGCGGCCTCATGATGACGGCGCGCGGGCCGCAGGTGCTCGAGTTCAATGCGCGCTTCGGCGATCCCGAAACCCAGGCCATCCTGGTGCGCCTGGAAAGCGATCTGGTCGACGCGCTCGAAGCCTGTGTGGATGGCCGCCTGGCCGAGACGCCGCTGCGCTGGTCCGCGGGCGCATCGGCCTGCGTCGTGGCCAGTTCCGGCGGCTACCCCGGCAACTATGCAACCGGCCTGCCCATCAGCGGCCTCGCCGCCGCGGCTCATGTGCCTGGCGTCGAGGTCTTCCACGCGGGCACGGCGCTCAAGAACGGGCAGATGCTCACCGCCGGCGGCCGCGTTCTGGGCGTCACCGCCGCCGCGGATTCCCTTGCCGAGGCGCTGGACCGCGCCTACCAGGCCATGGCAGAGATCGCTTTTGAGGGCATGTATTACCGGCGCGATATCGGACATCGCGCACTGAAACAAAAGCCAGTCAGCTAGTTAGCCGGACGCCGCATTGCTGGCTTGCTGACTCGCTATGGGAGGCTCTCAGGAACGCCGGCATCACGCTTGAAGAGTTGCTGGCCTGGAGCGAGTCCTTCGTTCTCGATGTCGACTGGCTGCCTCCGGAGGAGCGGTCCGTCTCGCGAAGAAAGATTGCGTTGCACGCCCTCTTCCATAGCCAGCGTCATTACGCACAATTGGCCACATTGGTGCGCAGCGCCGGCTTCCCCTCCAAGTTCAGGGGCGACCTGCTGTTCAGTACCGCTCTGCGCTAGGGCTTAGTCCTGCGATGTACTCTGCTCATGCTCTGGTGCAGCGGGCGGACTCGGCTGCTGCTTCTGGAAGCATGAGCGGCAAAGTACAGGTCTGCCCTGCGTCGGCTTAAAGGGAACGGTAGTCTCCGCGCTGCACTCCGAGCACGTGGTGCGGGTCTCGGGCCTCACCCGTTGCGAGCCCCGTGTGCGCTTCGCCTTGCACTGCTTGCAGTGTTTGGGGTCGTTTTTGAACTGCTTGTCGTGGAAGAATAGCTGCTCGCCGGCCGTAAATACGAACTCGGCGCCGCAGTCTACACATTTCAGAACACGATCGGTGAACTCCATGGCCAGCTTGCCTCGCAGGGAATTTCACCGAAATCGGCCACGGCTCGATCAGGAACTTGCCGGTCTCGGTTCCCTGTCCTCTTTCAGATGGCGTAACAAGGGCCCGGACCGCGCTAAAAAAATTCGCGGAAATCAAAATCTGTCCGGCACACCGGACAAAATAGAACCCGCACGCTCATCGCGTGCTGAGCGTTCATTCGCGATTCTCAGGTTTCTGCGGGGTTTCTGCATCATGCGGCGTGACCTTTGCCGTGGGGCGTGCCGCATAGCTGCGGAAGCTTCGTTCGACGGAAACTGGAGAAGCGTTACAGTTTGTTGCGCCGCCGCGCCCTGCCGTTCCTGTTTTCTTGCTTCGTTGGGCGGCTTTCGTTGCTTCTTCTCGAAAGCCCCCGGGGACGGTCTCATCGCGCGGCGGGTGAAGTGCTCAATCCTGCTCTTTGCGAGCCTTTTTACGATTCCGCTTGCGCGCCAGGGCGGCCTTGACGCGGCGCTTCTCACCGGGCTTCAGGTAGTAGGAGTGACGCTTGACTTCCTTGATGATGTCCTCCTGCTGTACCTTCCGCTTGAACCGGCGCAGCGCATTTTCGAGCGGCTCGCCTTCCTGTA
>PLSB01000017.1 GCA_003165005.1 Acidobacteriaceae bacterium
ATGTCTTTCAGCGGCTGTTCTTTTCTCCCATCGACAAAGGCGCACCCCAGCGTCTCTCGGGTCAGAATTCCCAGAAAGTAATCCTTCTCGGCCACAGGCCAGGTACGGAGCTTACTGGCACGAGTTTGTTCGATCACATCCTGAACGCGCATCTCAGCGGGGAGAATCTCGGGAGTCTTCCGCATGATCTGAAGCACAGTTCGCTTGTTGGGCTCGTTGCGAGTGCCGTGGCTGGGCAAATGAATGCCATCCTGATGGGCCAATGCATCGTAGATGGCTGCTTCTGGAATCGGGAAGAGATGAAGAAGCTGGTCAGGTTTGCGATCATCAGCGGCACGATGACAGCATAATCCCGCGTCATTTCAAAGATCATGAGCACCGATGTCATAGGAGCCCGTACGATGCCCGCGAAGAGCGCACCCATGCCGACCAGCGCGTATGCGCCAGGAGTTGCGGTGTATCCCGGCAACAAGCTATGGGCCACCGTACCGATGGCGCCTCCCAGCATGGCGCCGAGAAATAGACTCGGGCCGAAGATTCCCCCAGCGTTTCCGGAGGCATAACTGACAGTGACGCCAAAGAGCTTGAGCACCACAAGCAGCAGCATCAACTTGAGCGCCATGGTGCCATCCAGGGCACTGCCGACGTAGCTATACCCAACGCCCAGGACCTGGGGCACAAACCAGCCCATCAGGCCAACCGTCACGCCGCCTACTACGGGATGCCACCAGCGCGTACTCTTGGGCAGGTGCAGAAAGAACTTGCGCATTTCCAACAAGAGCCGGGTGAAGGCGACGGACAGAAAGCCGCCAGCGATGCCGAGCAGGGCGTAGATGGCGAGTTCCAGCGGATGGACCAAAGTGTATTGCGGCACTTTAAATAGAGGGTTATTGCCAAGCAGAAGGCGCAAAACTGCCCAGGAGGTGGCGGAGGCGAGCACGACCGAGCCCAGGATAGGCGCGTGCATATCGCCCATCACCTCTTCGAGCGAAAACAACACTGCCGCCATCGGGGTATTGAAGGCCGCAGCAATGGCGGCGGCGGCGCCAACAGGGATCAGGGCCTTTACCTTTTCCGGACGCAAGCCGAGCCAGCGGCCGAGAACGGAGCCGATTCCAGCGCCTACCTGAACAGATGGTCCCTCGCGGCCCAGTGGAATCCCGCTCGCCAGCGTGGTCGCTGTGCAGAAAAACTTGCCCAGAACGGTGCGCAAGGAGATGAACCCATCCCCTGCGAAGAGGGCAGCCTTGGTCTGGGGCACGCCGCTGCCCCTGGCGTTGGGAAAATAGCGGTAGAGCAGGAAGCCCATGGCCAGCGATCCTGCCACGGGTATCAGTACGCGCCTCCACGCAGCGCTGCCCACCGGATAGAGGCGCATCCCCAACCGCTCCGTGACCACGATAAAGGCAACAACTGCGAGTCCGGTAAGCGCTCCTATCAGCAGCGAAAGAACTAGAAATACCTGCTCCTCACGCTGTTGAAGATGGGCAATCAAGCGCGACCTAAGAATCGTCCACCATCTCTCTTTCGGCCGGTTTTCGGCGGTGGAGGCAGATGCCATAGGAACAGTTTACGCGAATGGCATCTCATGCCCGAGAGAGCAACAATCAGGCGTCATCGACGTTGTCGTGCGCCGGTTCATTCTGGAGTCTATTCCTGAATTAATGGCGACAATAGCCTTGCAGAAATTGCGCCGCTGCGGTCGCGGCGTACATCACTATAGCTTCTTTCGGAGGTATTCAAACACAACATACCCAATCAGCGAGGAGATCGCGGCAATAAGAAAATTCGTACCCGTAAAGATATCGCCCAAGGCGAACTCCAAACTCTTCCCATGGCCATTCGTGACAGTGAATTCTCCCATCAAAAGATTCGAGTAAAAGAGAAAGACGATGAACGCGACTTCAACTATTGCTCTCCAGAGCTTGTTGAGCCGCCGGTCTTTTCGGTTCTCACGCATAAATGATCGATATCAACAACTCCGGAGAAGACCGCATTACACGCAATTCTCCTTCCACCCTGAATCCAATTTACACCGGCGCGTTGCCCGCTTCCTTCGTCACCGCCTTTCGCATCACCGGCCGCAGTGCGTTCCCTCTTTACTTGTACACGACGGCAGTATCGCCCTAGCAGAAGCAGCGATCGGTTCCGTTCTGCTCATTCTGGGCAGATGTCTAACAGCCAGATAAATGGCCCATCTTAATGCTGCCGTGCTTCGTATGGAAGAAGATCGTAAAGCGTTCTTGCAGCCCCTTGGCGCAGCCGACACAATCCTCAAAGTGCATGGCCGTTCGGCAATTCTTGAGCAAAATTGCACAGCGTCCGCATCTGCGAAAGTTAATACTTTTTGCAAGAGCCAGTCCGGGATGCCTTGACGACATGCTGCGTGTAATGCGCCCATTTTTGGGGAATTCAAAGGCCTCCAATGGGCTTTCATCTTCAATGCCTGTTCAACGATCTTCCAAGCCTTCCCGGGATCGGCACCCGGTGGAGGGAGCAAAAACAGGAGAACAACCGTCGTGACATCGAATCCAGATAAGCCCGAGGCGACGCCTGAATCGAAGCCGACGCCCAATGCAGATAAGCCGGAGCCGAAGCCGGACCCCAAGCCCGCGCCCAAGGATGATCTGAAGTCCCTTCCCATGCCTGAGCTGATGAAAAAGCTAGGGTCATCGGCAGACGGACTCACGCAAGCCGAGGCCCAAAAGCGTCAAGCGCAGTATGGACCTAACGAGATCACCGAAAAGAAGACGAATGAGTTCCTGAAGTTCCTCACTTACTTCTGGGGTCCCATTCCGTGGATGATTGAAGCCGCCGTGATTTTGTCTGCGCTGGTCCAGCACTGGCTGGATTTCTTCATTATCCTCCTTCTGCTTCTCTCCAACGCGGTGATCGGATTCTGGGAAGAACACCAGGCGGGCAACGCCATCGCCGCGCTCAAGGCCAGGCTTGCGATCAAGGCCAAGGTCAAGCGCGATGGCAAGTGGGAGGATCCCAAGGCGAGTGAACTCGTGCCCGGCGACGTCGTACGTCTCCGGCTCGGCGACATCGTTCCCGCCGATGCGCGATTGCTCGATGGCGATTCGATCGAGGTAGATCAGTCCGCTTTGACTGGCGAGTCGTTGCCCGTCACCGCCAAACCCGGCGGCGCGGTCTATTCCGGCTCTATCATCCGTCAGGGCGAAATCGACGCCATGGTGTATGCCACCGGCACGAACACCTACTTCGGCAAGACCGCGCAACTGGTCGAGGAGGCTCATACCGTCAGTCACTTCCAAAAGGCAGTGATGAAGATTGGCGACTACCTGATCATCCTCGCGGTAGTGCTGGTCGTTGTGATCCTGACCGTCGCGCTCTTGCGCGGCGACAAAGTCCTCACCACGCTGGAATTCTGCCTCGTGCTTCTGGTGGCCGCAATCCCGGTGGCCATGCCCACCGTACTGTCGGTGACGATGGCCGTGGGCGCTCGTCTGCTGGCGAAGAAGGAAGCGATTGTAACGCGCTTGCCTGCCATCGAGGAACTGGCGGGCGTAGACGTACTGTGCTCGGACAAGACCGGGACGCTGACTCAGAACAAACTCACGCTGGGCGATCCGTTCAGCGTGGACGGTATTGCGTCCGACAAGGTCATTCTGTGGGCCGCACTCGCTTCGCGCGCTGAGGACAAAGACACCATCGACCTTGCGGTGATCGGTGGAGTGAAGGACGACAAGGAGCTGAAGACCTTCCAGGTACTTCACTTTCAGCCCTTCGATCCGGTGCATAAGCGCACGGAAGCCACCATCAAGGGAGCGGACGGGAAGC
>PLSB01000264.1 GCA_003165005.1 Acidobacteriaceae bacterium
GACGTTCTCTTCGATTGTGGACGGGGTCTTGCCGTCCTCCTTGAGCGAACCGTCCATCATCACGCTGGTATAGCCCAGCTCGATGGCGCTCTTGCAGGTTTCATAGCTGTTGCCGTGGTCCTGGTGCATGGCGATGGGAATGTCGGGATTGAGCTCCGCGGCCGCCTGGATCAGCTTGAAAAGATAAAGATCCTCGGCAAACTGGCGCGCGCCGCGGCTGGCCTGTACGATCACCGGCGACTTGGTCTGCCGGGCGGCCATCATGATGGCTTGAATCTGCTCCATGTCGTTCACGTTGAACGCGCCGACACCGTATCCGCCCTTGGCAGCCTCGTCGAGGAGCTGCCGCATGGAAACTAGAGGCATAAAATTTCTCCTTTGGGTGGCTCTCGCTGCCTTCGCGCTCAACTCTCAACTAGCAAGAGAAATCAGCCCGGCGCCGTGAGCCGCAATCACACTTATGGTAGCAGAGACGCGCAAGGAAAATCCGCGGGCGCGCGCTCGATATGCCACAGCCGGTCCCGATTCAGCGCAACTGGAGTTCCGCCGATTCCAAAAAGGTGTAACTGCCTGAAGGCGATGGCACAACATGCGCGAGCCGGCGGTTGTGCACCACCAGCGTGTCGATGTACCAGAGGTTCACCACCGGCAGATCGCGCTCGACCGCGCGGCAACCGGTGAGCAGTAGCAGCGATACGAACGCAAGCCCCGTGCAACTTGCAAGCAGCCCCGTGCCCCCATCCATTTCCGCGCTTCTTGCGGAAATGAGTGGGAGACCACAAAGGCAGACGCGCCGACTCGCTGACTAGCTGACTCGCTGGCTCGCGCCCTTGTCCCGTGCCTTGTCCGTTCGCGCTTTTTGCGAAAGGGTGGGAAGACGCCTCGCGTTTACGCGTACGTCACCTGCCCGAGAATCGCGGCACGCTTGGCTCCGGTCGCCGACGGCACGTTCCCCGGCAATCGATGCCACGTTTGCCACGCCAGCAGCGCAAATGCCGCCGCTTCTTTGGCCTCGGCGGGCATTCCGAAGGCGTCGCTTTCGCTGAGGGTGCATCCCAGCGGCGAGAGCCGCGCGGCCAGCATATTCATCAGGGTGCGATTGCGCGCGCCGCCTCCGGAGACGATGAAATCCACGGCGCTTCTCTTCATGCGCGCGTGCGCGAAGCGCGCGTAGCTCCGCGCAATCGTTTCCGCGGTGAGGGCCGTCGCTGTCGCGAGCGCGTCGTGTGGATTCTTAGAATGCACAAGACACTTGTCCAAAAACCTGGCGGCGTAAGCCCTGCCGAACTGCTCACGGCCGGCAGTTTTCGGCGGACGCAATTTGAAAAACGGATGCCGCAACGCTTCTTTGAGCACTGGCACGATCACGGCGCCGCGCGCCGCCAACGTTCCGTTGCGATCGAAGGGCTTGGCGAAGAGCTCTTGCGCCAGCCAGTCGATGACCATGTTGCCCGGCCCGGTATCGAATGCAAGCACTGCGTGCAGCGGAGCCTTTGGAGGAACAACAGTCAAATTGGCAATGCCGCCGATGTTCTGCAAGATGCGCCCGCGTTTCGCATCGGCGAAGAGGACGTAATCGAGCAGCGGCACGAGCGGAGCTCCCTGGCCGCCGGCGAGCATGTCGGCGGGCCGGAAGTTCGAGACCACCGGAACGCCCAGCTCCGCGGCAATCGCCTGCGCCTCGCCCGCCTGCCACGTGCATGCAAACTTCCGGCCCGCGTACCGCTCGGCGCGCGCCAGGTGGTAAAGCGTTTGTCCATGGCAGCCGACCAGATCGAGCCGAAGCTTGCATTTTTCGGCTGTCTCTTTCACGGCCTCGGCATACGCGAGACCGAGCCGCCAGTTGAGCCGCGCCAACTCGGCCGTCGAAGTTGATTCGGCATTCATGGCCGCAAGCACGGCGCGGCGGAGGGCAGCGGGAAACGCGAATCCCTCATGTGCCAGCAGCGTGAGCCTAGGTGATGAGGGTGCCCCATCTTTGGCGCGTTTTTTGCGCCAAGGGTGGGATCCGGCAATCCGCACCACCGACACATCGATCCCGTCGGCCGAGGTGCCGCTCATCACGCCGGCTACCGTCATTGCCCGCGTCGTCATCGAATCCCCTTAGCGGCAGCCTGCGCCACCGTGTCGCCGAAGCGCAAAATGCGCAAACGCAGTGCCTCGAATTGCTTTGGGTTGAGCGCCGCCGGCATCTTTGCCGGGAAAGTCTTGGCCCGTTTTCGCGAGGACTCGCGCGCCCGCCCGATCAGAATCTTATGGAACGCCGCCGAGCGCTCGCCCTCGCGAATGAGCGCTTCATAGACCTCGAGAATCGGCTCGGGATGGTGGCAGATCAGAGCCAGGTCGGCGCCCATGCGCACTGTGGCAATCGCGGCCTCGGCGATGGGCATGAATATGGTGACGCCGCCCATCTCAAGATCGTCCGAGACGACCATGCCGCGATAGCCTAGGCGCTTGCGCAACACGGTTTGCATCCAGAACTTCGAGACCGTGGCCGGGCGCTTCGGATCCGCCGTCAGTGGATACGCCGCGTGGTTCACCATCACCATCGGCATCTCGTCGCGTAGCGCGCGATACGGCTCCAGATCCTCCTGCCACAACTGCCGCCACGCGCGCGCAATCGACGGAGTCTCCAGGTGCGAATCGAGCCTCCCTCCGCCGAGGCCGGGGAAGTGTTTTCCGCAGCCAACTACGCCCTGTGAGGCCATCCCGGCGAAAAACTCCCGCGCGTAGGCCACAACGCCCGCGCCGGTCTCGGCGGCGCAGCGCGTCTCCATCACCCTGCGCGACTCCGGCAGCGCCAGGTCGAGCACCGGCGCCAGCGAGGAGTTGAATCCGAAGGACTTCACCGCGCGTGCAATCAGTTCACCGTGCTCGCGCGCAAAGGACCTTCGGGTGCCCCATCCTTGGCGCGCTTTTGTTTTTGCGCCAAGGGTGGGATTGTGCAAATCTTCGCCGGGCGTCAAACCCATCGCCTGCGCCACGGCCTGCACCGATGGAATTGGCGCCAGCACGTCGCGCAACCGATCCACCGTTCCGCCTTCCACATCGACGAACGCGCCGCAATGCGGTGTGCAGAAGCCGGTTGCTTCGGCAAGCAATGCGCGGGTTTGCGCGGCGTCGGCAATGTTCCGCTTGAAAAGAATGACGCCCGCGGGACGAACCAGCTTGAGCCACGCCCGTTCCATCGCCGTGAGCTCTTCGCCACCCAGCCCCACGACCAGCAAACTCCCCGCAGCCTGACGCAGACTTTCCTTCATCCCCGCCCCTCAGGGGCTAAAGCCCCTCGTTTTACGGCCGCTTTCCGGCACGACTGAAGTCGTGCCCTTTCACGGTAGATGGTTGCAGCCGGCTCCAACTCCTGTTCCCTCAATCCCTGTTTTCTGTTCGCTGTTCCCTAATCCCTGTTCCCTGTCTTTTTCAGCTCTTGTTGCAGCTCTTCCAGCAGATTCAGTGCCTGCAGCGGCGTCAGCGCGTTCACATCCGTGGCCTCGATGCGGTCCACTATCCTCTGCGAGAGCGGCGTAAAAATCGTCATCTGCATCGGGTCGGGTTCGGTTTCCACCTGCACGCTCTGCCGCTCCTGTTTCTCGTGCTGGCGCAGCACGTGCTTGGCGCGCTCGATCACGGCCGGCGGCAATCCGGCCAGCCGCGCCACTTCGATGCCGTAGCTCTTGCTCGCCGCGCCCGGCTCAATGTTGTGCAGAAACACAATGCCGCCCGCCGACTCCTTCACGCCCACGCGCAAATTGCGCACGCGCGGCAGCTTTTCGGCCAGCATCGTTAACTCGTGATAGTGCGTGGCAAACAGCGTGCGCGCGCCCACTTCGGCGTGCAGAAACTCGACGGTCGCCCACGCCAGCGAGAGTCCGTCGAAGGTCGCCGTGCCGCGGCCCATCTCGTCGAGCAGAATCAGCGAGCGCGGCGTCGCAGTATTCAGGATCGTCGCCGTCTCGGTCATCTCCACCATGAAGGTCGAACGTCCGCGGGCCACATTGTCGCTGGCGCCGATGCGTGTATAAATGCGATCGACGAGACCGAAGCGCATGGAGCCGGCGGGCACGAAGCTGCCCATCTGCGCCATCAGCACCAGCATCGCGGCCTGGCGCAGATAGGTGCTCTTGCCGCCCATGTTCGGCCCGGTGACCAGCAGCAGCGCTGGCGGCGCTTCCGCGCTCTTATCTTTTGGAGCGGGTTCGTGGTGAGCGCAGAGATAGAGATCGTTCGCAATGAAGCGCCCCTCGCGCGTTTCCTCCAGCCACTGCTCAATGACGGGATGCCGCGCCGCCACGGCCTCAAGCACCGGCTCGTCGACGAGTTGCGGCCGCACGTAGCGCCGCGCCGCGGCCAGGTGCGCAAAACACGCCAGCAGATCCGCCTCGGCCACGGCGGCGGAACTACGGCGGATGCGGCCGGCGCTCTCGAGCACGAATCTCCTCAACTCGGCGAAGATGCGCTTCTCAATCTCGATGCAACGGTCGTGCGCGGTGAGGATCTTGCGCTCGTAGTCCTTGAGTTCCGGCGTGGTGAAGCGCTCAGCGTTCACCAGCGTCTGCTTGCGCTCGTAATCGGCGGGCGCAAGCGCCAGGTTTGCCTTCGTGATCTCAATGTAGTAGCCGAAGACCGAGTTATAGCGAACCTTCAGCGAGCCGATGCCTGTGCGCTGCCGTTCGCGGTCCTCGATGGCCGCGATGGCCTGGCGGCCGGAGGTCGAAATCGCGCGCAACTCGTCGAGCTCCGCGTCCACGTCAACGCAAATTGCCCCGCCATCGACGAGGGTGAGCGGGGGCTCGGCGACCAGGCTGCGGACAATGCGCGCGGTGAGGTTGTCGAGCGTGTCGAGATGCGCGGAGGTCGCGCGCCACTGGGATGCCGCCATGGCGTCGAGCGCGGTTTTCAGCGCCGGCAGCCGCGCCAGACTGGCCGCGAGCGCGCGCACATCGCGCGGACCCGCGGAATCGAGCGAAATCCGCGCCAATAACCGTTCGAGATCGAGAATGCCGCGGAACGCCCGCCGCACCTCCTCGCGCTTCAGCAGATCGCGATGCGCCTCGGCAACCGCCTCGTAGCGCGCGCATATTTCCGGAGCCGCATTGAGCGGCCGCAGGATTGTCGCGCGCAACAATCGCTTGCCCATCGGCGTCAGGCAGGCGTCGAGGGTGCGAAACAATGTGGCGCGATCGTCCTGGCCGGCAAACAGAGGCTCGACCAATTCGAGATTGCGCACCGTCACCTGGTCCAGCTCGAGCGCCGTCGAGTGCTCCTCGAAGCGGAGCGAATCGATGTGCAGCGCGTCGTTCTTCTGCGTGGTGCGCACGTAGTGCAACACCGCTCCGGCCGCGATGGCCGCGGGTTCGTGACCGTTCAAGCCGAAACCTTCGAGCGAGCGCACATTGAGTTGCCGCTCGACCAGCGGCACGGCGAAGTCGCGCGTCCACACCCAGTCTTCAACGCGCGTGCGCGCCGGAATCCGTTCGAGTTGCGCGGGAAACTCCGCGCTCGCGGCCACCAAAACCTCGCTGGGAGCTGCCATCAGGAGCGCATCGACCGCCTGCGCCCGCGCCTCGCGCCCAAGAAACTCCGCGGTGCGAAACTCGCCCGTCGAGACATCGAGCAGCGCCAGCGCGCAAACCGATTCGCCCGCCCGCGCGCACTTCGGTGCAGGCTCGTACAGCGCCGCCAGAAAATTGTTCTTCTCCTGCCCCAGTCCCGCATCGAGCGCCGTTCCCGGCGTGAGCACGCGCGTCACTTCGCGCCGCACAATCTTCTTGGTGAGCTTGGGATCCTCCATCTGGTCGCAGAGCGCGATGCGATAGCCCTTGCGCAACAGGCGCGTCAGGTACTGCTCCACGGCGTGATAGGGAACGCCGCACATGGGAATGCTGCGCTCCCGGTCTCGCGCCGTCAGCGTCAGTTGCAGTTCGCGGCTGGCCACTGCCGCATCGTCATAGAAGAGCTCGTAGAAATCGCCCATGCGGAAGAACAGCAACGCATCGGGATTCTGCCGCTTGGCTGCCGTCCACTGCCGCATAAATGGGGTCAGTTCCGTTGCGTTCTTCTCCGCCGCGCGGTTCTCCGCGGGCTGAGCGGGCAGGGAAGTGAGGGCAAACTCTTCTGTTTGAGCAAAATCGTCCGCAAGCTGCGGGGTCGATGCCCCTTGGTCCTCGCGGGTCGAGCGCGCGGCATCGACCGCATCGAGAAGCGGGGAATCTCCGGAGCGGCGGTGAGAGTCGTCGGGGTTCACGCTGGTTCTAAGACTATCGCGGCGGCGAGCCGCAGGGGTAGAGGGGCGGCCGCGCGGTGCGACCTCGGCCAGATGTCGGTGATTCGCGTGATTTAAATCACATCCGCTGCTCGAATTCGACGAGAAACTGGGTCTGCCTCAACCAAACTTTGAAGGATCCCGCATGAAGTACACCATCCTCCTCCGAAAACTCATCGCCATCGAACGCATGATTGGCAGGGTCGAAAACGACACACTCCGCAACCTGCTCTACGATGCCGAGGACTGCGTGCTCCAGATACAGAGCGCCCAGAGCAAGAGCTTCCTTCGCGAGGCGTTGCGCGAGGAGCAGGCGCAGCTTGAGTTAATCGGTGAACCCTCGTAGGACCCGTCCAGATGACTTGGTTTTGGACAGTTCTTTGGGGATACATCGCGGGAATACAGCCCGATTGAGCGGGCGCAACCCTCCCGTCATCGTCCGGCGGAGAGAGGCGAGGGTTTCAACCCTCGCATAAGCTCTGGCGGAAGCGAGGCCAGCGAAAGTTTCTCAGCCTCTCATTTTGCGGCGCAACATTACGGCCAGTCCGGCAAGGCCCGTTCCCAGCAGCAGCAGGGAACCCGGCTCGGGTGTTACGCCTACGGGTTGTTCGCTGTTACTCGGATTCGTGTAGTTGCCGGTGTCGAGCCACTCATAAGCACTGCCCACGCCGTAGATGTTTATGTAGAGGCCAGAAACATCGAAGAGCACCCCCGAAAAATCCAGCGCAGGCGTCTGACTTGGGAACAACTGGTTGTCGTAGTCAATTCCGATGCTCCCATAGTTGATGGTATTGGAGGCGGTCCCGTTCGGGTCGAAGACTGGCGCTTCGTTGATGATTACCGGAGTTGTTATGTCACTCCCCGCCGTGAAGATTGTTCCAGCAACATTAGCAATCGTGTAGCTGCCGTCTCCATTTGCGGTGCCGGAAAACGTTAGGGCTGTGTCCAAGCCGCTTCCAACAAACGTATAAGGGAATAACGTATCGGCCAACGCAGCCGGGGTAATCGCAAGGGCCGCCGCCAGTGCGAACAGTGTAAGAGTAAGCTTCTTCATGATTTCTCCTTGGTTGCACCCTGGCGGCGCTGGTCCCGCATTCGCGCTCTGCTGGGGGAGGGCCAAGGGTCAAGACTTCAGGTTGAATGTACCGCTCGACCTAGCTCGCACATCTTGCACGTGCTGGGAGCAAGCACACGCACCGAGTCCTACTGCACGACCCCCGGAGCATTGGTTTCAGGAGAAAGAGGAAGAGAAACCTACACCTAACCGAAAAGACCAGGGAGGTCCCGTCAGCGATCGCCAATACGTCCGGAAAGTATCTAGCAATTTGTGTTCCAATTAATCTTCATTTAAAATCATTGAGTTACGATGTATATAGATTCACAATGCGCAAACTCTTGCCATTTCGATGGGTAAGTTATTGCCCTCGTATCTACTCCCACTGAGATTCCCATGCGTGCCGGGAAACAACTCTGACCAGCTCAACCTGACCGGAGCTGGCATCCGCGCATGACTCTCGCAAAGCAAGAATGGCGACAAGGCTCTCAAGAGGAGCTTCTTCACCAGCCCCCGCGGTCTGTCCCGCGTCCGCTTGCGCTGGCCTACTGTTTCTAGGTGATTTGCATCACAGTATACTGATTGTTTACACCTTTAACGTAAGAGCTGCCATGTACCTGCTTTGGCTACGAGTTGCGGCAATTCTGTATGCCGGCGGATCTGTCGCCGTCTTCTTCGCCGTGCTTTCGAAATCCCTTCCCTGGCGCAAGACCTGCGTCCACTTGGGCGGGCTGGCCTTCTTCTTCCATTTTGTTTCGGTGGTGGAGATGCTGGTGCAGGCCCACCGCTGGATGCCGGTGGGCGTGCGCGAGATCGAGTCGCTCTTGGGCTTCGTGGTGGCTGGCCTGTTCTTTCTGATCTGGTGGCTCTACGACGCGATCTCCCTTGGGATCTTTGCCCTGCCGGCGACGTTTTTCCTGGTCTTTATCCCCTCTCTGGGACCGGACCGCTACCGTTTCCCCTCGCAGACAGTGTGGATGAGCTGGCTGGTGGCGCACATCATCGCACTGCTGCTGGCCTATGCTGCCCTCTGCTTCAGCCTGCTGGCTTCCGTCATGTACCTGGTGCAGGAGCGGCGCATCAAGGCAAAGCACAAACCGGGAGAAAGGTCCCGGTGGGCCCCGCTTGACTGGCTGCCTCCGCTCGATACCCTGGAGCGGCTGGCTCTGGCCACGCTCGAATTCGGATTCCCCTGCATGACCGTTGGCTTGTTGATCGGCTCCGTCCTGGTGCAGGAAACCGCGCTCGGCGCCGCTTATTTTCTCGATCCCAATATCATCGCTTCTTTCGCGATGTGGTTGGTTTACGTCACGCTCCTCCTCTTGCGCCTCGGCATGGGAATGCGCGGCCGAAAAGCCGCCTATCTCTCCGGTGCGGCGCTGGTGGTGATGATGGCGGTTTGGGCGATCAACTTCTTCAGCCAGGTGCACAGGTTCGGTCCGCAATGATGCTGGCGCTCATCGGCGTGAACCACAAGACGGCGCCCATTGCGCTCAGGGAGAAGATCGCCATCGGCCGCGACGAGCTGGCCGAGACCACGCGCGCCCTGGCCTCGACGCCGGGAGTCGCCGAGTGCATGATCGTCTCCACTTGCAATCGCGTGGAACTGGTGGCCGTCGTCGAGGGCGCGGATGTGCCGGTGGCAGGCTTCCTCGCGAGCTACTTCGGCATCGACGCCCAGGTGCTGGCGCCGCACCTCTATACCTACCACGACAAGGAAGCCGTCGGTCACCTGTTCCGCATGGCTGCGAGCCTCGATTCCATGGTCGTCGGCGAGCCGCAGATTCTGGGCCAGGTGAAAGAGGCCTTCGCCGTGGCGCGTGCCGCTGGAACCGTGTCGAGCCAGTTGGAGCATCTGTTGCAAAGCGCGTTTACCGCGGCGAAAAAGGCGCGCAGCGAGACGGGAATCGGCTCGAATTCGGTTTCGATCGCATCGGTGGCCGTCGATCTGGCGCGCAAAATCTTCGGCTCGCTCGAAGGACGTACGGTCTTCCTCGTCGGCGCGGGAAAGATGAGCGAACTCGCCGCGCGGCACTTGGTGCAGCAGGGCGCTGGCGCCATCCTGGTCAGCAATCGCACCGCCGAACGCGCGCGCCGCCTGGCCGAGGAGATTTCCGGACCCGTCGTGCCGCAGGTGATCGACTTCGACCAGCTCTACGAAGCCGCCAGCCGCGCCGACATTGTCATCAGTTCCACGGGTGCGCCGCATCCCATCTTCCGCCGCGAACACGGGCAGGCTTTCCTGCACAAGCGCCGCAACCGGCCCATGTTCTTCATCGATATCGCCGTGCCGCGCGACGTCGCTCCGGAGATGAACGACCTGGACGGCATCTTCGTCTACGACATCGACGACCTGCAGCAGGTCGCCGCCGCGCACATGGAAGAGCGCGGCCGCCAGGCCATCGACGCCGAGACGCTGATTGCCGCGGAGGTGGAACGATTCCACCTGCGCCAGCGCACGGTGAATGCCGCGCCCGCCATTGTGGCTCTGCAAAAAATGGCCGAAGAGATCCGCGTGGCTGAGATCGAGCGCTTGCACAATCGGCTGGGCGCTCTCACAGAAGGGCAGTTGGCCGCCGTCGAAGCGCTCACGCGCGGGCTCGTCAACAAGTTTCTGCATCCGCCGATGCAGGCGCTCAAGCAGGCGGCGCGCGAAGGCGACGAGGCACGGCTCGAAGTTTTGTGTGAAGAGTGGTCGGTTTCGATGGCTGCCCACGCCGAGGCGCAACGCGCCGGCGAGCCGGCGAAATCTTTGCCCAAGGGCCCGAGTGCCGAGGCCGGTTCCGAGTCCGGTCCCGAGGCCAATACTGAGGCCGCTGCCGAGGCCGATATCGCCCGGCGCGTCGTCAATTTCCAAGTCTTCGAGGGCGGCATGGGAGCGCGCAAATGAAGCTGCGCATCGGGAGCCGTGGATCGCAGCTCGCACTCTGGCAGGCCAAAGCCATTGCCGGATTGCTGCGCGTGCAAGGCCACGAAGTCGAAATCGAAATCATCAAGACCACCGGCGACCGCCTGCAGGAGGTCACCTTCGCGCAAGTGGGCTCGAAGGGCATGTTCACGAAAGAAATTGAAGAGGCGTTGGCCGAAGGGCGCATCGATCTCGCCGTGCACTCGCTTAAGGATCTGCCCACGGAATTGCCAGAGCCCTTCGTGCTCGCGGCCACGCCGGTGCGCGTCGATCCTCGCGACGCATTTGTGTCGATCAATCACGCCAATCTTGCCGCGCTGCCCTTGGGCGCGCGCGTCGGCACCAGCAGCCAGCGCCGCCGCGCGCAGTTGAAGCGGCTTCGCCCTGACCTCGATTTGGTCGAGTTTAGAGGCAATGTCGATACGCGCTTGCGCAAGCTCGCCGAAGGGCAAGTGGAGGCGATCTTGCTTGCCGCCGCCGGACTCGATCGCCTGGGCCGAACCGATTGGGTTCGCGAGCGGCTCTCGCCAGAACAATTCTGTCCGGCCGCGGGCCAAGGCGCGCTGGGCATCGAAACGCGCAAGAACGATGCGGCGACAATCGAAGCTGTGAGTTTCCTCGACCACGCCGACACGCGATTCGCGGTCGCGGTGGAGCGCGCGGCCCTCGCAGCGCTCGGCGGTGGCTGCCAGGTGCCCATCGGAATCCACTGCCGCCGGAAGCCGTTTGAAGCAGCAGAAGCCACGAGCGAAACCCGGCCGCGCGACGAGGTCTTTGCCATCGTGGCCAGCCCCGTGAGCGGCGCAACCGTACGCGTTTATCATCAAGCCGTGCGCGAAATCAACGATCCCGAAGCGCTCGGTCGCAAAATCGCGGCCATGCTCATCGCAGCCGGCGCGGGCCCGCTGCTTGCGGCTGCAAGCGATGCGCCAGGCGGAGCCGCCTGATGACCGCGCTGCCCCTCGCTGGCCGCCGCGTCCTTGAGGGGAAGCGCATCCTCGTCATGCGCGCCGCGCACCAGGCAGGCAAATTGAGCGAGGGGCTGCGCGCCCTGGGCGCCGTGCCGGTAGAAGTTCCAGTGCTCGAGATTCAGCCTCCAGCCGATCCCGCGCCACTCGACCGCGCATTACGCATTCTGGCCGCTGCCCACACGGATCCGTGCAAAGCAGATCCGTGCCCCATCCTTTCGGCGTCTTCTGCCGAAAGGACGGGAAACCAAGCCGCCAACTCTTCCGCTTCGTTGCAGTCTGGATACGATTGGCTGATCCTCACCAGCGCCAACACCGTGCGCGCACTTGTGGAGCGTTCGGAAGTGCTTGGATTGTCGCTCGCGCTGGGGCCGCAACTGCAAGTGGCCGCAGTGGGCGAAGCCACTGCCGCAGCCGCGCGCAAAGCCGGCCTGCCGGTGGCGCTGGTTCCGGAGAATTACGTGGCCGAGAGCCTTGTCGAAGAACTCCTCAACAAAGCAAAATGCTCGGACGCTTTGAAAGGGCACGACTTAAGTCGTGCCGAACAGAGCCAACCAAACGAGGGGGCTTTAGCCCCTGAGGGAAGCCTTCAAGGTCTGCGATTTCTTATTGCCCGCGCCGAGATTGCCCGCGATGTAATTCCCGACGCATTGCGCGCCGCAGGAGCGACGGTCGATGTCGTCGATGCCTACAGAAACGTGATGCCCGCAGCCGCGCCGGAGCTGTTGCGCGCGGCATTGGGGAAGGGAATCGACGCGGCAACCTTCACCAGTTCCTCAAGCGTGACGCATCTGGCCGCGGCCGCGCGTGAGGCGGGGATTGCATTTCCGTTCGCTGGTGTCCGCGCGATCTCGATTGGCCCAATTACCAGCCAAACCCTGCGCGATCTAGGCTGGGAGCCCGCCGCCGAAGCAAGCGTGTCCGACATTCCGGGCCTGACCGCAGCCGTCGACCGAGTCCTTCGTGCGTAATCGCCAACTCCGCTAGCCCCGCTAACACCGCTAACTCCGCTCGTTCAACTCTCCCACGTCTTGTCCTTCGACCGGCACAGCGGCTCCAGGTTGCACGCGTTGCACTTTGGGTTGCGCGCCATGCACACCTGCCGGCCGTGATGAATGATCTGGTGCGAGAAGCTGATCCATCGCTCGCTGGGAATCACCTGCATCAGCTCCTGCTCCACCTTCTGCGGCGTGTCGCCCTTGGCCAGTCCGAGCCGCCGCGCGATGCGAAAAACATGCGTATCGACGACAATGCCCTCGGCCTTGCCAAAAGAGACACCAAGCACGACATTGGCCGTCTTGCGCGCCGCGCCGGGAATCGTAATCAGCTCGGCGAGCGTCTCTGGAACCTGGCCGCCGAAGTCGGCGATGATCTTGCGCGCCGCGCCATGGATGGATTTGGCCTTGTTGCGGAAGAATCCTGTCGTCTTGATTTTTTCTTGGATTTGGTCGAGTGTCGCTGCGGCCATCGCTTGAGGAGTACGGAAGCGCCGGAACAGCTCCGGCGTCACCATGTTCACGCGCACATCGGTGCATTGCGCGGAAAGGATGGTCGCCACAAGCAGTTCCCACGGCGAACGATGATGAAGGGCGCACTCGGCGCGGGGATAGGCCTCGTCGAGGCCCTTGAGAATTGCGGAAACACGCTCGGGCGCGAGCGAACTGCGGGCGGACTTGGACGGGGTGCTGCGGCTTGGCGGCTTCTTCGGCATAGGCTCAGGATAGAAGCCGGGCGTGCTTGCCTTGAGACTTGAGGAGCTTAACGGCTTGCTTGTCGAAGCTGACGAACTCGTCGGCACCGAGCCAATGACCTTCGAACGCGATTGCCCCGTCCGCAAAATCGCCCCCTTGATCGAGAACCGCCAACCCCGCCTCAACCGCCGGGAGATGCGTCACCACGTTGGGGCTGGTGACGAGCGAACGAATCGAGCTGGCGACGTCAGGAGCGGGCTTCTTATACAAGCTTCGCATCACCCAGGCGAACTCGCAGAGGGCCGCGGCCGGAACAGCGACCAGTTCGGCCACGCGAAGCAGATGGGCGGCAGAAACGGCTTGTCTTGGATCGTCGCGCACCGCGGCGCGGAGAAGTACGTTTGTGTCCGCGGCAATTCTCATCGCTTGCCCGCCCAGGCATCTTCAGTGAACTTCTTGATCTGGGCGATGGTGAATCTGGGGCCGCCCTTCTGTTCCAGGCTACCGATAAAGCTGTCGATGGAGCCGGTTTTCGGCGCGGCCCCA
Source organism: Acidobacteriaceae bacterium (assembly GCA_003165005.1). Classification (GTDB taxonomy): domain Bacteria; phylum Acidobacteriota; class Terriglobia; order Terriglobales; family Acidobacteriaceae; genus Telmatobacter. The sequence continues at coordinate 13,430 of PLSB01000264.1, forward strand.
ACCACGAGCCGGCCATCCGGCAACTTCTCCACGGCAACTTTCTGGCCGGGACTGACGTTAAGATGCCGCAGCAGCTCTTGCCTCAGCGTAATCTGGCCTTTTGCGGTAACGGTAAGCGTGGCCATAAGCACTCCCCCATTCCAGAGTAAGGTAAAACTGCCTTACTGTCAATTGGAAACGGCAATTCAGGAGCCGCGCTACAGCTTCCCATCCAGCCAAGCGCCAAGCTTCTCCACAGGCAGGCGGATGCCGACAAAGAATTGCCCGAACAACGCGTACACCGCGCTCACTTCGTCGAAGCGCATCTCGTAGATCAGCTTCTTGAAGACCACCGGATCGTCGGCGAAGAGGTCNNNNCGGTCCATGGGATAGAAGCAGAGGTATTTGCTGTCGGGAACGGCGGGATAGAGCCGCGGCTTCATGGCGTCTACGCCGCGCGCGAGCGAGTTCGCGATCTCGGCGTTCCACTCTTCGGAGTGCGGCGCGAAACCCTTGGCCGCCGCGGCCTCGTAGGTCTTGCGGCTCGACTCGTAAAGGCCCAGCTCGACCACTGAGAGATACGAGTGCGTCGGCGTGAGGAAATCGGAGAGCACGGTCTGCGCCAGATCCAGTTCCACCTGGTTCAGCGCTTCGAGCGATTCGCGGAAGTGCACGAAGATCAGGTCGCCCTTGTGGCCGAGTTGGGAGTAGATCGCCGTGCGCACCGGAGCGTCTGGGCCTGAACGCTCCATGGAACGCAGAAGAGCTGTCGCCTCAGCAACAATCTCCTTGCGCTCGCCGTCCGCGCCGTACTTGCGTTCGCCCGGCGCGCAGCCGCGCCAGGATTTCCAGTCGAAACGGAAGAACTGGTGGAGCACGCTCGCGCCTTCCAAAGTCAGCGGTACGGGGGGGAAATCGGGCAAGGGAACCTCCTCAGGAACCATCCAGCGATCACACTTCATCCTAACAAATGCGATTTGCAGACGTGTGCATGGTCCTGACTGATGCAAGTTGCAAACGTGTGCATAGTTTTTTTCATTACAACGCGGCAGGGCGCCGCCATAGCGCGCAAATGGCCTATATACTGGGTACGCTCATGAGCGAAAAGATCGTTACATTTGTATTTCAATTTGTCATTCACGTCATCGACGCCGGCGGCTACCTGGGCATCGCCGGGCTCATCACGTTGAACAGCTGCGGCATTCCCATTCCCTCCGAAGTCATTATGCCTTTCTCCGGAGCGCTGATCTACTTCCACATGAATGCCGCCGGCCAGCTGGTTCCTCCGGGACAATTCGGCGGCGGAAACGTGTGGCTTGGCCTGTTTCTTGTGGCCGCCTTCGGCGCGTTGGGTTGCAATTGCGGTTCGGCGATCGCGTACTGGATCGGCGCCAGGGGCGGACGGCCGCTGGTCGAGCGTTACGGCAAATGGGTGCTGATGAGCCGCCACGATCTCGATCGCATGACGGGTTTTTTTGAGAAGTACGGATCGATCGCGATTCTGGCCGGGCGCATGTTGCCGCTGGTGCAAACCTACGTCGCGTTTCCCGCGGGAATCGGGCGCATGCCGCGGCTGCGTTTTCACATCTACACCACGCTGGGTTCAGTCACCTGGTATTTCTGCCTGGCCTGGATCGGCATGAAACTGGGCGAGCGCTGGCACACCGATCCCCGCGTCGAAGAGATGTTTCATCGCTTCCATCTGGTGGTGGGACTGGCGCTCGTCGCGTTATGCGCGTGGTTCCTGTGGACGCACATCAAGCGGTGGAAAAAGCAGGGACTAGGGACTAGGGACTAGGGAAGAAGCGTTCGCAGTGTACGAGAATTCGTAATCATCTTTAAAACAGAAGGGCAGGATAAACCATGGCAACGAAGGGAAAAGGCGGCAAGAAGGCCGTAGTTCGCGTGGGAAGATCGTCCGCGGGACGGAAGAAGGCGGCATCGAAAGTAGAGCCCGCGAAGGGCAAATTGGGTGTGATGGTGGTGGGCATGGGCGCGGTAGCCACCACTATGATTGCCGGCGTGGAAGCCATTCGCCGCGGACTGGCGAAGCCTATCGGGTCGCTGACGCAGATGGGCACCATCCGGCTGGGCAAACGCACCGACAATACGTCGCCGCTCATCAAGGACTTTGTTCCGCTGGCCGACTTGAACGACATCGTCTTCACGGGCTGGGACATCTTTGAGGACAATGTGTATGAATCGGCGGCTCATGCGGCGGTGCTCAAGCCGGAGATCCTGAAGAAGCTGAAGCCGTATCTCGAGACCATCAAGCCCATGCCCGCGGTCTTCGACAACTACTACGTCAAGCGGCTGCACGGCACGCACGTGAAGAAGGGCAAGAGCAAGCTCGACCTGGCGCAGCAATTGATCGAAGACATCCGCGCCTTCAAGAAGAAGGTGAACCGCGTAGTGATGATCTGGTGCGCCTCGACGGAGATCTTTATGGAGCCCGCCGCGGTGCATCAGTCGATCGCGGCCTTCGAGAAGGGCCTGGAGAAGAGCGACATCGGCATCGCGCCCTCGCAGATCTATGCCTACGCGGCGCTCAAGGAGGGCGTGCCGTTCGCCAATGGCGCGCCCAACCTCACCGTCGACGTCCCGGCCATGGTCGCGCTCTCGAAGAAGAACGCGGCGCCCATCTGCGGCAAGGACTTCAA
>PLSB01000222.1 GCA_003165005.1 Acidobacteriaceae bacterium
GTGATCCCGCCTCCTACCCGATTGCTGGCTCCGGTTCTTCTACTCCCTATTCCCTGCCTCTAAAACGCCGGCTGCCGCTCCTGCTCTTCTTCCTCTTCCACACCGTAGCGGCGCAGCAGGATCGGCAGGCTCTGCGAGAAGGCCGAGCGCGGCATCACCGTGTCGCATCCCGCCTCCATGGCCTTCATCTTCAGGTCGCCCTGCAGATGATTCAGGAAGCCGATGATCGACACCGCCTTCTTGAACTTGGTTTTGAACTTGGGAATCAGCGTCATGGGCTTGGCGTTCAGATTGTTCAGGTCGAAGACGACCAACGCAGGCCGCGCGTCTTCCGGAGCGTCGAAGATGCGCTCCACGGCCTCCTTGTCGCCCTTCACGAATTCGACCTTGACGCCCAATTTGCGCGCTGTCTCCTGAATCTTGGCCATAAAGAAGAGGTCCTCAATGAAGCAGAAGATGCGCGTGGGAGCGCCTTCGCGCGCGGGCGCGGCGGGCTGTCCCGCATAAACGTCGGGATAGTACCCGCTGCTATGCCCGTTGCCGGCCGTGGGAATGGTAGAGGGCGGCCCATCGGCGACGTTTCCGTTCACCACGCGATAGCTGTGGTCCATGGGACCGACAAAGGCGCGCGGGCCTTTTTGCCGGCTCTTGCGCTTGCCCTGCGGCGGGTTGACGCTGTTGCCGGGCTGGGCCGCGGAGCCCGAGTTCTTCTGGAAGAACTTCTTCTTGCGGCCCTGGTGCGGATGGGACTGCCGCGGCGGAGCCGGCTGCGGCGGAGCTTGCACTTGCGGCGGGCTCTGCGCGGGCGGCTGGCCCTGCGCCGCTGGCGCCTGCATCGCGGCTTGGCTGGACTTGTTTTTGCGGCGGCGCCGGCGGCGCCGGTGCCCTTGCGACTGCACCTGACCGTTGTCAGGCGCAGACCCCTGTTCAAGCTGGGGCGCGGTCGGTTCTGTTGTCATGATGCGTGTACTTCCTGGTGCTTCGCTTTGGTGCGTTGCTTTTGGCGTGCTGCCCGCGGCCATCGAATCGCCTTACCGTTGTCCGCATTCCCTCCGCCCAGGAGAGAATTCGCGGCAGTTCCCCGGCAGCGCGCAGCCTTCTTCGAATGCGGTGTTGCCCCTCGGATCGATGTCTGCAGGCATTTCCGTCCAAGCCATTTTGCGGCCGGCAGACGCCTCCAGTGTGCGTGCTTCCACCACTCGACCCTCTCTGGAAAATGCGCTTGCCGCCTCATGCGCGGGAGTCGTTCATCAACTTCATCCGCTCGCCGGTATCGACTCGGCTCGGCTGCTGCTTTTCTCAGGTGATGCCATTTCCTACGTGAGCAAGAGTAGCGCACAGTCCAGTCTGAACGATCTCAACTGCACTGGCGATGTTTCATTGCTCAACGGCGAGCTTGCTCTACCCGTGTCCTGGGTGGCCCGCGTCAGCCGCTTGATAGGCAACTCTGATACTACAGCGAAGGCTCACCACTGGCAAGGGGGCTGAATCGGGAGGGGTGACTCCGGTAATGCGCGGGGAGTCCTGAAGTGGCACTGCAATGCCTGCCGTGGAAACGGGAAATCTGCGCCCTGACGCGAGAAACGCCACCCTTCGCGGGTGGCGTCCCAAGGCTCCTTCGCTGGTCACTGGCCTCCCAGCGAGTTGTATTGCGGCGGCTATCTCCGCCGCTCTTTCTACGGGCTTCCCGGCTGGCTTTTCCCTTCTAAGGGCCGCTCGAAGGCGGTTGCTCGTGCCGGGTACCCTGTGTGGCTCTGGCTCGCTTGGCCTACCTGCAGCGGCCGATTCATCACTGGCGCCCCTTACATAGCAATCGACATGCCTTTCGTAACTTAGATGATTCTTAAGGACTTATTTGAACATCCTTCTACAATCCTTACGAATTCTGGGAGCTTTTTGGCCAAATTTCTCCCAAAAACTGTAGGCATCCAGAACTGGCTGCGGGATCGGTTCTACTTCAACGCTGGCACTGGGGACAATAGTGGGTTCCGCGCCCCGCCAGCTCGATGCGCCGGATCGGCGTCTGGCAGCGGCGGCAGGGCTCGCCGGTGCGCTGGTAGACGCAGTGCTCCAGTTGAAAGAAGCCCCGTTCTCCGCCGGCGTCCACGTAATCCGATACCGACGACCCGCCGAGGCGGATGGCGTCGTTAAGAATCCGGCGCAGCGCCAAGCGCAACCGCTCCAATTCGGCCGCGTTCAACCGGTTGGTCCTGCGTCGCGGCCTGATTCCGGCCTCAAACAGGCTCTCGTCCGCGTAGATGTTGCCTACTCCGGCGAGGAGGGTTTGATTCAGCAGGGCCGCCTTGATGGGCATGCGCCGCTCTTGAAAGAGCTCGGCAAACTCGCGTGCGCCGATCGAGAGCGGTTCGGCTCCGGGCGCTTCGAATGCCACGCCGCCGCTGCCGAGGTCGCGGAATTCGAGGCGGCCGAAGCGGCGCGGATCTTGAAATCGCAGCTCGCTGCCACTGGCCAAAGCGAGCCGCGCGTGTGTATGCGGAGCCACGGGAACGTCCGGCGCGGTCACGAGCAGACGGCCGGTCATTCCCAGATGGACAATCCATTGCGCCTCGGGCTCGTTTTTCTGCCTTAAGCTTGTCTCGCGCAAACCGCCCCGCTTGCTGGCTGCGTCTGCCGCCGCGCCCAGCTCAAAGACAATGTGCTTGCCCGCGCGGTGCACGGCCAGAATCGCGCGCCCCGCAAGCCCTTTCGCCTGGCGCGCCGGCGGGTTTTTGAAGGATTGCGGGCGGTTGCCAAACCACACCTGGACGATGCGATCGCCGCGCAAGCGCCGGTCGACACCGCGCGCGACCGTTTCCACCTCGGGCAATTCCGGCATCGCTCCATTGTAGAGGGCGGCGCTTCGCCAATCGCATAGCGGGCAGCGTCCCGACCCCAGTTGCTGCGCGTTGCCGGCTTTGGATTGCACCTCGGCCTTGGCAGGCTTTGGAGCTTCTGGCGTAGAATTGGGCGAGCCCTTCGCCATGCCAGAGAATCATGTCAATTTCGTGTACAAGCTCGACGGAGACGTTCAGGAAGTGGATGTGTTTAGGCTCGCCCCGACTCTGCTGGCGTTGGGGGAGTTGATTCAAGAGAGCAATCAAGAGGTCAACCCCACGGGCAGACAAATTGGCGTGAACGTGAAACCGTTCCGCGAGGGGTCCTTCATTGTTGATTTGACCATCTTTCCACAGACGAATCTGCAACAAGTGCTTGATTTGTTGGGGTCCCAGTCAGCAGGGCAGGTAAAACTTCTTCTTGAGTGGATTGGCCTGATCACGGGCAGCGGTGGCATCGTTGGCGTGGTGCAACTAATCAAGTGGCTTAAAGGAAGGCCGAAAGCAGTAGACGAAATAAAACCAGGCGAATTCCGTTATACCGCGGGAGACGACCGAAGCATTACCGTAGACGTGCATGTGCATCAACTGTTTTCAAGTTCCAGGATTACGAATAATATCTACAAGGTGTATGGCGCGCCAATGGAGGATCAGTCCTCGGTGACCGATATCAGAACTTATGTGGAGGGGGAATCTGGGACTGAGGTTGTTTTCGAGCGCAGCGAGGTCCCTATCGTTCGGGAGTTCATGGACCCCTCGGCGACATTGACCTCTAGTGGCGAAATTGTTAAAGAGCACGTCCAGGAAGGAGTGTTTCTGAACCCCAAGCGGGGCTCCTTTGAAAATGACCCTCGCGACTGGTCGTTTTATCGTGGCAGAGGCAGGAACGATGTCATCACGGCAACGATAAAGGACAAGGCATTCCTTCAAGATTATGAGGATGGGAAATACCGTCTCCTCTCTTCAGAATTGCTGACCGTGACGCTTCTTGAACGCCAAACCGTTGAGGGCACAATCGTTAAGAAGCCGGTTTATGAGATTCTGCGCGTTACAAATTACATCAAGGGACCGGAACAGAAGATGCTACCTGGCGTCTAAAGCAGGCCGGCGTGCTGCTAGGAGGCCGCAGCCCCGCGCACTACACTGAGTGCAACCCATGCCCGCGCCCGGCCCCGCTACCGAGACCATTGCCGCCATCTCCACGCCCCCGGGGCGCGGCGGCATCGGCATCGTGCGTCTGAGCGGACCGCAGGCTGCCTCAATCGCCGTGCAGTTAGTGCGGCTGCCGAGCCCCCTCGAGCACGCCCACGCGCGCCTGGCCTATGTGCTCGACGAGACCGGCGACGGGGCCACGCGCGCCGAAGCCACGCGCATTGACGAAGCGCTGGTCACGTACTTCCGCGCTCCGCGCTCGTATACCGCCGAAGATCTGGTTGAGATCGCAACGCACGGCTCGCCCGTGGTCTTGGAGCTGCTGTTGCGCCGCGCCCTCGAGCTGGGCGCCCGCCTGGCCGAGCCCGGCGAATTTACCCAGCGTGCATTCCTCTCTGGCCGGCTCGACCTCACGCAGGCTGAAGCGGTTCGCGACCTCATCGAAGCGCAGACCCTGACCCAGGCCCGCCAGGCCGCCAGCCAGATGGGCGGCGCGCTCAGCCGGCGCGTGGGGCCCGTGAAACAATCTCTCGTCGAACTCGCCGCCCTTCTCGAAGCCGGCATCGACTTTGCCGAAGACGACCTGGACGTGACGCCCGGCCACGAGATCACGCGGCGCATCGCCGCGCTCACCCCGCCGCTCGATGCGCTCGAAGCCTCCTTTGCCCGCGGCCGCATCGTGCACGACGGCCTGACCCTGGCCATCGTCGGCCGCCCCAACGCCGGCAAGAGCTCGCTCTTTAACCGCCTCGTGGAACGCGACCGCGCCATCGTCACCGCAACCCCCGGCACCACGCGCGACCTCGTTACCGAGCGCATCTCCATCGGCGGCATTCCCATCGAACTTGTCGACACCGCCGGTCTCCGCGAAGCCCCCCCCACATCTCTCGATGGATCTCTCGAAGAGGCCGAGCAGCTCGGCATCGCGCGCAGCCGCGAAGCCCTCGCCGATGCGGCGCTGGTTCTCATTGTGCTCGACGCAACCGAGCCGCTCAACGACGAGGAACATCGTCTGCTTGCAGCGGTCGCGGGCCGGCCGGCGATCGTCGCCGTCAACAAGTCCGATCTGCTGGAAAAGTCGAAACTGGAAAAATCAGATCCAGGAAAAGCGGAACCCGAAAAATTCGATCTCACAAGCTCGCCGCGCGCGGAATGCAGCTTGCCCGTTGCTTATGCTAAGGAGCCGGCGCTCGATAGTCGCACCGGGGGCCTCATCGCACTCTCCACCTCGGCGCTCACCGGCGAAGGCATTGCCGCGCTGCGCGAGAAGATTCTTGCGCTCGCAACCGGCGGCGCCGCGGCCGAGCCGGGAATGCTCACCAATCTCCGCCAGCACCAGGCCGTCTCCACCGCGCTCGCCGCACTGGCCGACGCGGCAAAAGCCAACCTGGACGGCATTCCCCACGAGATGATCCTGCTCGATCTCTACCGCGCGCTCTGGGCCCTCGACTCGCTCACCGGCCAGACCACCCCCGACGACATCCTGAACCTGATCTTCTCCACCTTCTGCATCGGAAAGTAATTAGGCGGGGCGGATTTGCCGCACCCTTGCCCGTGTCTCTAACACGCACTGCAAAAGCCCGAGCGGATCGCATCGAAATCGGAATGGAGATCCAGCACTCTGCCCATCTGCGGATCGTAGGTTCTATAGCCGCCTTCCGCTTCCAGAACCTGAAGACAACCCCATAGAGCGCGAACCGCGGCAGCGCAATCTTCGCCTTTTTCAGTAAACGAGAAGGAAACGCCCGCCTCATCGTCGAAGAGTTCGATCTGAATCGAATGCCGGTCGTCGTTCAGTTCGACGTTGCGAAACCGGCGGCGCGCCTCAGGTTCGCTGATCGATTTGCTGGCTGCAATCCTTGCGTAGTTGCGTTCGAATCTCTTCAGGTCGGGGTCGCTGGCTATGAGGGCGGCCGCCATGCGCTCTTTGCGTTCTTCCTTGGCAGGATCGATGGGACCAAGCCTGTCCGCGGCGCTCAATCCGGCATCGTAGTACCTTGCCTGCTCCTCTTGGTATTGTGCGTACGCCACGCCAGGATCGATGCCGGCAGGCAGGCGAACCAAGTTCAATCCATAGCTCATGCGATCGATGCCTTCCTTCGCTCAGACAACACACTAGTAGTCCCTGACAACTTTGATTCCAGCATCACTCAACGCTTTTTCCAAACGAGCCGTGGGACCGGCGCCACCGGTACCGGGATTCTTGAAGAAATGCCATTCGATAGCCGTAACCTTCTTGGCCTTTAACAAAGCTATATCCTTGTCCAATTCCAGCTGAATGCGCGAATCGGTGATATCGAATGGTCCCCCATGTTTGGCTTCCCTGGCGATGCCGTCTGGCGTATAGCAATCAACGTCCCGCCTGCCTAACTCATCGTTAACCTCGATGGATTTCTTTTGCCCCTTGAACTCGTCGCGAAGGTAGTCTTCGGCCTTTTGCCAGGTTTCGGGGTCGGGTGGACGCGTCAATTGTCTTTCTTCATCGTACAGTTCCTGGTTGCGGCGGGCGACTTTTCCACGCTCGCGCTGCAGACGATCCCTCGCTGCAGCTTTGCGTCTCGCATTCTTCTGCAAGCGTTCACGCTCGCCGCCTCTCGCCGAGGCCGCCTTATCTCCCGCCTCCCTGGCTTGATCGGATGCGTCATTAATCTGCTTGTCCAGTTTTTTGATCTCGGCATTGTTTTTCGCAACCTCGTCCTTGATCTCCTGGAGGCGCTTCGCCTTGTCAACCGGGGTTTCTTTCGTTTGGGTCTCGTCGCCTTCAGGCGGCTTTTTCTCTTCAGTGTCCGGCTGTGTGGTGTCCTGCTCGTTCGCGCCGGATTGGGCGGTGTCTGGCTCTTTCGCGCCGGGTTCGGCGGTGTCCGTCTTGGTCGCTGGCTTGGATGATTGATCGGCGGTTTCGCCCTGCCCTTGTGCTGGTTGGGTCTCTGGTTCTTTGGCCGGGCCGCCTTTGCCGGCAGGTGTGGTGTCGGCCTCTGGAGATTTGACTGCGGGCTTTTCGACCGGCGGCACCTCCTTGGGAGGCGGCGGGGTAACGGGTTTCTCGACCGGAGGCACCTCCTTGGGCGGCGACGGGGTAGTGGGTTTTTCGACCGGAGGCACCTCCTTGGGAGGCGACGGGGTAGTGGGCTTTTCGACCGGAGGCACCTCCTTGGGCGGTGGCGGGGTAATGGGTTTCTCAACCGGCGGCACCCGCTTCGGCGGCGGAGGCGTCTCTCCGCCGGAGAGCTTCGGTGCATGGGGCTCCTTGGTGGTTTTGGCAAGGGCTTTGGCGGCAGCCGCGGCCTCCTGCGTTTCAGCCTTTTCCGCCACGCCGAGCAGGTCGCGCAGGAAGGTGCGGAGCTGCGACACCAGCTCGCCGAACTCTTCGAGAACCGGCTCGAGTGGCTTGAGCAGCGCGCCAGCCAGCTTGCCGATCAGGGCTTCGCCCTTGGTGACCCACCCGCCGACCGTGGTCAGCAGCTCTCCCAGCTTGCCGACCAGCGCGCCCAGCATCTCCGCGGCTTTGCCGAGCCTGCCCAGCCATGCGCCCACCTCGCCCAGCCTGCCCGCGATCTGCGAAATGGCATTGCCAATGCCATCGGTAAAGAGGAAGAGAGCCACGTTGACGACGATCGTTCCGATGACCTCGCCGGCGGTTTCGGCCAGGTCCGGGATGGGCTGATCGGTCGCGGCAAGAAGCATGCCGGCGGCCTTGTGACCGCCGCGCTCAGCGGCGGCGTTGGCATCGGCTTTGGCCTGCTCGAGGAGGGGAAGGAGGCCGGTGACGGTGTCGATGGGATGCAGGAAGAGGCTTTTCAGAGAGTCGAATGCTTTGCCGCCCAGCTTGCGCATGGAATCGGCCAGGCCACTGGCGTCGGCGACGATCTTGTCCTTGTTTTCCCAGGCAGTCTCCGCGGCATGGCCGCCGATCGCCACAAGCTGAACACCAAGTTTGGCCAGGTCGAAGAGGCCTGTGATGGGGCTGACAATCCCCTTGATCAGGCCCCACCAGTATTTGGGGAAGAAGAGGAGCAGTTGCTTGGGCGAAGTGACGAACTCCTTGACGCGGCCCAGAACTTTGTCTGCGGCTTCGCCGCCGTGTTCTTTGATCTCGGCAAAAAAGCCGTGCCAGGTGGCGTGGGCGAGATCGTAGGCCGTCTCACCCACGGCGCGCGCGGGTATGGAGGCAGCAACGACGATGCCTTCGGTGATCCATCCCAGGTCTTTCTTGCCCGTGTCTTCGGGTTCGGGCGCCTCCTGGCGCTGCACCATCGGCGCGGTCGCACCCCGAACCGGCGCAATCTGAGCCTGGCCGGGGTCGCATTGGGCAAGAGCTGGAGCCGTTCCCTGCTGCACGACGTGCGCCAGTTCGTGCGCCATGAGAGCGCGGTGATTCGCCCCTCCTTGAGCTGCTCCGGGTCCGAGCACGATGCGCGAGCCAACGGTATAGGCGCGGGCGTGGATGCTTGCTGCCGATGCCTCGGCCTGCTCGCCGGTGTGGATGCGCACACGCCCGAAGTCTCGCTGATAAGCCGCCTCAGCCCAGCTTCGTGTCTCGCTGTCGAGTTCCTGGCCTGGAGCGCGGAGGACCTGGTGAACCAGCGGCGGCGCTTCGGCCGAGGGGACATCGGCGCGGCGCAACCGCCGTGCCGCGCCGCCGGACTCCCGCCCCGCAATTGCCTTGGCCGCCGCGTCCGCCTCTGTTTCGAGCGGATCGCTGCTTGAGCCAATCGCCAGTTTGCGCTGCAGCGGCAGAGGTATCGCCAATGCCGGGCCGCGCCAGAAGTCGGAAGCCTCCCCGCCGAAGGCGTGAACAGGGATGGACTTGGGCGCACCAGGTAGCACATAGGCGCCCGCGTGCTCCTCCGTTTTGTGCGCAGGCAAGGATGGCGATGGTTCCGCAACCTGCGCGGCAGCACTGGACGGTTTGCTCGTTCGTGCTGGTGCGCGAACCTTAGCCGGTGCTGCCGTTGTCTGGCTCATCTCAAGCCTCGATGGCGGAGAATTGCGCCATGCGCTGGCAATGGCGATGGAAGCTGGGATCCAGGCTGGCAATGCGCCGCTCCAGCCGGGCGGTCACCGTGGGATGGCTCTTGATGCCTCCGAGCAGGTGGGTGAAACCCATCTGCGCCGTCGCCTCCTGGCTGAATGCGTGGCCGAAGCTGGGGAACATGTAACGAATGCCGATCGAGCGGAACGGCGAATCCGGAGAGATGCGATGGAAATCCACGCACGCGGCCAGTTGAAACTGTTCGACCACCATGTTGTAGCCGGCTTTGTCGGGGAACTCCGCCCAGGCCGCGGCATTTTTCGGGTTGAGCACAAGGTCCATGGCGAGGTTGGCATAGTAGCGGAGAAAATCCGTGCGCGTGCCTCCGACGATGCCGCAGTTTGCTTCGCGAAAATGGCTGATGGAGCGCGAACGCGCCCACTCCCACTCAGGGGGCAGCCTAAGATTGTGCTTTTGGAAGGCGTGCTCCACGTCGGCCGGACCGCACCAGGTTTCCAGAGGTGGATGGTCCTCGGGGCATTGCCCGAAGACCGGCGCTGCGGTGAGCCACGAGGGCAGCGCCTTCCACAAAAAAACATCCGTATCGATATGGACAAAGGGCCTGTCCTGCATGGCGTAGGCAACCAGTTTGCCCATGGTCCACCATCCATGGTCCACGTTGCGCAAGCGGTCAAGTTCCGTGGAGACTTCGGCGAATTCAAGGCCCAGCCTGTTGACCAGCAGTTCCTTGCCTGGCGTGTCGGTGACGAGCAGGGTGTCGGGATAGTGCTGCCGCGCCAGGCGCAGGGAAAGCCCCCAGGCGTAATAATGGTGCTTCGGCTCCTGCCACATGCGTCCCTTATGCGCCAGGAACGGCTTGGTCCAGAACGACCAGACGGCCCGCATAGCCTCCCCTCCCTTCTCTAACTTCAGGTCAACTCAGCCGCTTGCGGCGACAAAGGTCCGCGAAGATTCTCCGCGCGCCGGGCCTCATGCCTCCGCCGGCTCGCAACTCGTCATCGAGGAGCCGCCTCGACGTCGAGCACGAAGTTCTTGGACGCATGGTCCGCGGGATTGGCCGAATCGGTGACCTCGATCGCGAATTGGGATTCTCCCCATCCGTCGGTCGTGCCCGAGATTACGCCTTCCGCGCTTAGCGTCAACCCGGAGGGCAAACTGCCGGCTGTCCGCTCCCACTTATATGGACTCTTTCCGCCGGTCGCCGCGAGTTGCGTCCGATATGTATCCTCCTGAAATCCTGCCGGCAAAGGCGATGTGGTTGTGATCTCAAGCGCGGCATAGACCTCGATGGTGAGTTGCTTTGTGGCCGTGGCCGGGGTAGAAGCGGAGTCGGCTACCTGCACCGTGAAGCTGGGGGTACCGTCGGAATTGGGCGTGCCTGAGATGACTCCAGCGGCGCTGAGGGTCAATCCCGAAGGCAAAGCTCCCGCACCGGCGACAAGGCTCCATGAGTAGGGCGGCGTGCCGCCGGTGGCCGCGAGGGTGGTGCTCGTGTATGTCTTGCCTACGGTTCCGGCGGGAAGCGAAGTGGTTGCGATGGCAACGGGATTCTTGACGGTCACGATCAGTTCCCCGGTGCCCGAGAAAAGGTTGCCGAGAGCTTCGGTTTCGAGTTGCGGCGTTGCCGTGACAGTCAGCGTGACCTGGCCGTTGGGGGCCGTGGCCGTGGCCTGAACGGTTGCGGTAAATGTTTGCGAAGTCTGGCCGGCGGCGATGACGATCGACGTGGATGAAAACGTCAACGTCACACCTGTCTGACTGCTAACCGTGAGATCGATCGTGGTATCGGAGGCAACGGGCGTGGTCAGCGTCACGGTGCCGGTGCTGGGGCTCGAGCTGGGGCCCTTGGCGGCTGCCGCGCCGACATACAGAGTGAGCATGTTGGGATCGAATTCAACCGATTCCACCTCGGCGGCGGGCGCCAGATAGAACCAGCTCTCGAAATCGCTGGCGAGGGCGCCGCTTCCCGAAGGCTCCCGCAAGGCGACACTCGAGGTTCCGTCGCTGAGTTGGCCAGTCTTTCCAAAGCACTGGCCGTCGAGGAAGATGGTCTTCACGGCTCCGCAGCCGCGCGACGCATCGGCGAAGATCGCGTGACCGAAGAGCTCGACACGCACGCGCGCCGCCGGGATGCCGTTCCATATGCCATCTGAATTGACGGCGCTCGCGTACGCCTCCACCAGCAGGTTGTTCAATTGATAGACGATCTCCCCTTGATCGGCGTTGACGGGGAAACCCCAGCTCAGAACCCAGCCGGCACTCTCGGGTCCGCTCAACTCCACGAGCCCGTCGAGCACGTATTCCTGGCGCAGCGCAGGGCCGACTCGAAAATTCGGCTTCTTCGCCGCGGCGTCGGACGCGGCCCCATTGAAGTTGGTTTCGGACCCGGCGGCATTGAAATTGGGAGGGGTCTTGGCGATGGCCATCTTGCTGGTTGGACTGTTGGCGTAGTCCTGCCGAAAATAACCCGTCCCGGCGATCTCCAGCGAGACACGAAAAACCCCCGCATCCAGCTTGCTGGTAGGGGCAGCGTCCAGAATGAGACCCAGCCCTTTACCCAGAAACTGGTCCAGAGTCAGCAGGTCGGCGTTGCTCCAGGAGATGTCTTCGATGTGAATCGCGCTGGACGAGAGCGGAGAGAAGAGACTGCGCTGGTCGAAGACCGCGGTCTTCAGCTCGATATCGCGGTCTCCCTTGATGGTGACTCTGCTGGCGCAGGCCAGCGGCGCCTCGTAAATCGGGATATAGCTCGAAGGCTGGAAGTGCCTGCCGTCGCTGCCGCAGGGCGGCCAGTCGATGCTTCCGTTGGCGGTGCGCGCCGGAATGGTCCAGTAGTCCCCGGCCTGGAACTGCCCCTTGCTGAAGTCCACCTGGATGCCGTTTTCCAGAGCAACAGGCGTGTTCGAAACCGGAATGCCGGAGGCCGTAGCCGAGGCTCCCGACTGGTCCCATCGCCTCATGCGCGCATGCTTGTGTATGTGCACGCCGGTGACCGGCGTGGTCATAGTCACCTGCAAAGCGGTCTGGTCCACGGAGAAAATCTGGTAAAGCGTGCCGGGCTGGTTGGGCGCGGGGGCCGCAAACTGGTTTGTATTGTCGCTGAGCTCCACCCACTGGCCCGCCTGGTAGCCGAGATTGGCGTCGGGACCGAGACTGGAGACGGTGACGGTGGAACCGTTCACGGCGGTCACCTGGGTGACCACCGAGCCGTTCTCGCGCGACCACTTGAAGGTCGCCGAACTGAGGTCGCCGGGTTGATGAATCTCCACCCGGTAGAGCTGATTCTCCAGGCCCTGATAGCCGGCTGCGGGAATGGGCTGGCAGCCGCATCCACTGCCCTCACCCGAGGTGCCGGCGCCCATCTGGCCGGTGTGGGCGTCGAACGTGATGACCTTGCTTGGCTCAAGTATGCCCGCGTTGCTCTGCTTAAGAATGCGCTCGTTGCTCTGTTGCAGCGTGGCCACGTCGCTCAGTTCGAGCGTGCCCACCACGCGCCACACCGTCTGCAGGCGGGTCGTCGTGTCGGCCTGGTTCAGCGCCGGCTCCAGAAGGCAAGGATCGTCCAGCGCGGTCGCCATCCGCTGCCACACTTCCAGCACGAACTGCAGGTAAGAGCCGTCCCCGATCTTAGGCAGACTTTCCAGCAGCTCCTTCGACGTATGCGCGGGATCGGCGAGATACGGCTGGCGGTCGTAGTGCACGCGGGCCGGGATCTCGACAAGGATTCCCTCCACGTAGTAGCGCCCCGCGGAGATCCAAATGTCGTAGCCCTCAATGCTGATGGCGAAGCCTGCGTTGTCGATGGGACCGCCGCATTCGCCGACGATGTCTGCGGTCGTGGTCTCGCGCAAAGTTACATCGATGGCGCACTGCTCGTTCGCGTCCGAGTCCAGATCGACGCGTCCCTGCTGCTTGAGTACCGCCGTGTACAGCCTGGCGGCATTGAATCGAATGCGGCTGAAATCACCCTTCATATCATCCTGCCTGTCTCGGTTCGCAGTTATCTGAGTTCAAGAACCTGTGGGTGCCCCATCCTTTCCGCGCTCTTTGCGGAAAGGGTGGGAAAGCAAACTCAAATCAAACCAATGCCGATGCCGAAGGGCGTGTCTTCTTCCTCGCTCCTCGGCTCCCCGCGCGCCGCGCCTCTCCGCGGCCGCACCTGATCTCCGCAGCCGTATTGCATCGCCGGAATTTTTTCCCGGAACGGTTGCGACGGAATCAGGAAAACTCCGCTTTGCAAGTTGGCCGGTAAATACTCCGCGGAGCGGATCTGAATGTTCGCGACCGCCTCGGTCTCCTGAATCTGGTAGTAAACCCCCATCTGCGAGCCGTTGTCCGCGCCCTTCCACACCGCCATGGGCACATCGCCGCTGAGCAGGCAATAGCCCGGCTTGCCGAAGCCGAGCGTAACGAACGTGGGTTCGAGCGCGGGTTCGCTCGCCGCGTCCGGAGGAAGACACTCGTACTGCCGCGGCGCGATGGAGCCGGCCGGCAGCCAGCTAAAACGCACGCAGCCCACCTGCACCCGCGCGGCCCACACCGGCGCCTGCCAGGGATCGCGCTTGCCCAGCCGCGCGTAGAAGATGGTGTTCGACGCCAGGCGGATAGCCTCGGCCCAGACGCGGCCGATGATGGTGGAGTTCTCCACATGCAGCGTCGCCCCCGGCGAAGCCAGGTCGGCGCCTGCAAACGCAGGGCGGTACTGGGAACCCGCATCCACAACTCCGTTGCAGATGCGCGCCGTCGAGCTCGACGGGAGCGCGATCGGGCCCGCGATCACCCTGTTGAGGCAGAGCGTGAAGCCGAGCGCCGATCCGGTCACGCTGGGCTCGCCGGGATCGACGGCCTCGCCGTACGAGTCGAGGGCAATTCCGGGCACCAGTGTCGAGTCGGCCACCTGCACGCATGCCTCGTCGCCCGAAAGAATCAGTTGGCCGCTCAGCCACACGCCGCTGATCTGCACCTGGCCCACCGGCAGCGCCAGCCCGTCGGGCCCCAGCGCCACAGGCGGAGCCACAATCTCGATGTTTCCGCGCAGCGTGACGCACGCCCTGTTCCACTCCGGCGCGCCATCGAGCGCGATCGCAGCCGACGCAATCAGCAGCGAGCTCTCGGCCGGGATCTGAATCGCGTTCGCGCCGGTAAGGTCGATCTCGTAGCTTTCAAAATTCTGGAGAACAATGGTTCCCGCCGAGTTGGGCGGAAGCTGGTTCCACGCCACGACCGCCGACTCGAGCGTGGGATACGCGGCCGAACCCACCACCGCCCAGAACAGCGAAGCGCTGTTCACGAACTCGCTTCCCGCTTGGGTTCCGGGCTGCACAATGTATGTCGTGCGGTCGTAAGGTCCGCCGCCGATAGCCGCCGGCGCGCCGTAGTTGTAGTTCACGCGCAGATCGCCGGGCAGCGCCACGTCCGCCGCGTACTGGATCCGGCCCAGCTCGGGATCGATGGCGATCATGCCGTCCGGCACGGTGCAGACCCGGCATCCGGGCAACTCGGCCAGATTGGCGAAGACGATCTGATCCACCGGAACCGGCTGGCCGTCGGCGATCAGTTCGAGCGAGCCCGGATAGAAGTTCGCGGGGTTCGCGCACGCCTGCCGCCTGCGGATCGGCTCCGGAACATCGGCCTCCGCGATCAGCCACGAGAACGGCGCCGGCTCCTCGGGCACGGTTTGGAAGAGCGGAACCGGGCCGCCGAGCGAACTGAAGAAGTATCCGCCCTGGCCCAGCGAATACGCCGGCGCGTTTGTGATCGTCCAGCTTTGCCAGCGCCACATCCAAACCGCGATATCCGGAATGTTGAAGCGCCCTCCGCCATGAATCGCGATATCGAGCGGAGTCGGGTCGGGCGCGGGCGGCGTGCCTGGTGGAGGCGGAGGTTGCACGCGCGGCGAAATGTTGCGCACGTCGATGGTGCGGTTGAGCCGGTTGAATGGGCCGCACTGATCTTCAAGCGCGCAGCCCAAGCGCAGATTGGCCGTGGCTTTGCTCCAGGGGCGCACGTCGCGCAGGCTCAGCGTCGTCACCAGCCGCTTGAACTCCTCCACCGCCATCGTGGTGCGGCCGGAGACGTCGTGCGTAATCTGCTCCATCGCCACCAGCGTGCCCTTGCGCCGCCGGTAGCCGATGGTATTGGCCACCTCCGCACGGCTGTCGGGACTCGCGAGCGCGGCCGTGTACACGGTGCTGTAGCCGATCAACTGGCCGATGTAAGGAATCACCCAGGGCGCGCAGGTTTCAATGAACTGGTCGTTGTAAAGCTGCCAGGCATTCCCCTTCACCAGCCCGTATTGGCTTTCCAGGACCTCGAAGAGCGCCTGCAGCGGCCCTCCCTGCGCGGCGTCCGCGGTGCGGAAGACCGCCGGCAGAAGCGAATAGATGGGCGTCGGCGTCGTGCTCATTGCCACACCTCCACGTTGCCTTCAGAGGCAGGATCGAGGAGCAGCACCTGAGCGCCCGTGGGCTGCGTACCCTTTGCCGCGTTGCCGGAAACGGGTCCGGCCGCGCAGAGAATGTTTTCGATCGTTCCCGAAGCATCGCCTTGCAGGTTGAATGCGGTGAGCTGGACCGCGACCACTCCGGTGATCTGCTGCGCGATGGAGATGATCTGGC
Source organism: Acidobacteriaceae bacterium (assembly GCA_003165005.1). Classification (GTDB taxonomy): domain Bacteria; phylum Acidobacteriota; class Terriglobia; order Terriglobales; family Acidobacteriaceae; genus Telmatobacter. Next base: position 15,597 of record PLSB01000222.1, read on the forward strand.
TGGCCGCGATGCTTTGGCCCGGCGCAGTCTGGCCGAAGGCAAACGCCGCCGTCAAGGCCTGCCACACCTGCGGAATCACGATGGTGGGATCGTAGGTGGGCGAATCGACCATTACCTGCATGCCGATTTCGAAGTTCTGCGGCTGATAAGAGACAGGCAGTACGGGGATGTTCGGCAATCCGTACTGTTGATAGGACTGCATCAGGTTCACGACCACCTGGTCAGTTGCGTCGAGTTGCGTTCCGCCTTCACCGGCAAGCGTGAGAAAGATGCCGCGCACATTGCCGAACCACGTCCACGTAGCCAGCGCCATGGAGATGCCGGCAAAGCCGAGCGCGAAGTTCTGGTAGTCCTCGAGCGAAACCACGCGGCCCAGGGTAAGCGTGGGCAGCGGCGCGGACCGCTGCGCATCGGCGGGCGAGGCGGGATCGGCGCCGCCGGTGGCCGCGCTGGGATTGGTCACATTCTGCAAACCCTGCGGGCGGTCGAGCGGCTGCGTCAGTTGCCCGGCGGCCACCATCCCCGCAATCCCGATGCCCTTGCGGTACTTGGCCTGGATGTTGGAGACGCCGGTTTGCGTGCGCGAGCCCTGGATGCCGTCGCCGAATTGCACGGTGGGCCCAGCGCCGGAGTTGGGGCGCGTAACGAAGACGCGATCGCCCGCCGCGGACGAAAGCAAGTTCGGAACCTCGGTCCACAGCACGTTGTTCACGCGCACCTGCAGCGTGGATTGCGCGCCGCTGGCATTCGCGGCCGAAGTGTAGGTGAGCGGCGATTGCTTCAACTGGAACTGCAGGGCCGGATTTGTGGCGTCGCCCGAACCCATGATCTCCATCATGGTCTCGCCGTGCGAGGCCTCGACGGCATTGAGGTTCACGGTCAGCGTCGCCGTGTCGTAGATGCGCGCGAGCGGGGCCGTGGCCGGCAGGGTGAGCGCGGTCGTGGCGGCGGGAGTGTTGGCGCTGTTGACGGCGGAGGTCGCGACGACGACGGATTCGCCCGTGAGCGGATCGCCCGTGACCGAGGGCTGCAACTGGAAGTCGGCTGTGCTTGAAGGAACGGACAATGTGCCCGCCTGGCCCGTCACCGTGAGCACGGTCCAGAGCAGGTTGCCGCTGAAGTTCGTGTCCGGAAGCGGCGGGAACGCATCGATCAGGAACGGCTGCCCGAGGCTCACCGGCAGCGCGCCCGTCGCGCCCGCCGGCGCAAAGCCGCCGTTACCGCCTGAGCCGGTGAGCGCGATCTGCGGCACGATGCGCACGCGCTTGCCGCTCACGCCGATGGGCGAGTTGTCCGCAATCGGCTGCAGGCCGGCGAGCAGAATCGAATTGCCTGAAGCCGGCGCCAGCATCCCCGCGGCCAGCGGATAGGCGCCGCTCTCGGACCACGCGGTCAAGGGCAGATTCGCAAGCGGCAGCAACTGACTCTGCACATACGCCGTGGTCGAGCGCGTCAATGAGACAAAGAGCGATAGCAGATCGTTCAGATTGCTGTTCAAACCGGGAAACATGCCGGGATTGAGAACGTAGCCGCTCGAGAGAACGAGTTGAGAAGTCTTGGCTGAGAGCGCGTAGAGGCCGGGGTTCGATTCGGTGACGCTCTGGATCTGGAAGTAGGCCGGACCGGTGGCCTGCGAGTTAAGGACGATCCACTGCGACTGGCTGGCCGGTGCTTTTGTTCCGCTGGCGGCAGGACTCAGGCCGGTATAGGAGTTATCCAGATTGATAGTATCGCTGCCCTGGTACTGGCTTGCGAATGGCCAATCGGTCGGCAGTGTCGTAAATGTCGCGTTGTTATAAGGCGGAATGTTGGCGAGGGTCGTCGAGGCAAACATTCCCGGCGCCGGTGCGTTGACGCCGTAAAGCGCGGCCTTGGTGCGGAAGATATAAATGCTCACCGCGCTCTCGCCCGACGTGAAGCCCGAGGGCAGCGCCTGGTCCCAGGTGATGAAGGTGTTTCCGAGTGTGGAATTCACGGTCACCGAAGTGACGTTCACAACCGCCGCCGGCCCCGTCACCGATGGAATCCCGCCGGGCGAATAGATGAACATCAGCACGTTGCCCACTTGAATGTTGTTGGCCGTTCCGGCGATCCACGTCGATAAATCGCTGCCGTTCAATTGCCACGCTTGCGAAGTCGCCGCGGGAATAGCATTGCCGGCAATCGTCGCCGTCAGAGCCGTCGCTGTCTCGAAGACCTGCGGCGTCTGTCCCGGTCCCGGCACGCTCTGCACGCGGGTTCCGGCCGCGATGGGCACAATGGCCGGCGATCCCGTGGCCGTGGCCAGCGTAAATGCGAGCACCGTGGAAGCGCTCACGCCCGGCGACGGCTTGTAACCCACCAGGCGCGCCAGCTCGAAGACGCTGCGCGCCTCGATCGCCGTGCCCAGATAAGCCTCGTTGGCCAGCCGCTCCGTGTAGAACGTCAGAATATCGAGCACTTCGCTCCAGGCATCGACGAGCGCGATGGAAAAGTCGCCGCTCGAGCGCGTGCGCAGTCCCGCCAGCGCGGGAACGTTCGATCCCGAAAGCGCGGCCTCCATGCTGGCCAGAAAGGTTGCGTAGACGCCCACGCGATACGCAATCGCCGGCAGCGCTGCCCGGTTGGCGATCGCCACCGGCGTCAGTTGCGTCACGCCCGCGCAGCAGCCGCACATCTGCTCTCCCGTGCATGTGCATCCGCAGCTCATTTGCCACCATCCATCGTGAGCGTCAGAGTTCCTCTGTCCGCGTGGTTGGGATCGTTGTTGCAGCAGGGAATCTCCACCGCGGCCATGGTCAGTTGCGCGGGCGGCGGCTGGCCTGCCGGCGTAGGCGAGTCCATGCGCTCGAAGGTGGTGAGCGTGACCGCCTTGACGCCCGCAACGGCTTGCGCCGCGGCCACGATCGGACTCGCGTACACCGTCTGCCCGAACTGGAAATTCGCCGCGTTCAAGAATCCTGGCGTTCCCGTGCAGCTATCGCCGGTGACCAGCAGTTGCCACAGCGCCGCGTAGACATCGCCCGCAAAGAATCCCGGCGCTACGCAAATTTCGAGCCCGATGTTCAGCCCGGCGAAGACCGCGTCTTCGACCACCAGATCGGTGCCCATCATGCGCAGCATATCGAGACCAGACTTGACCTGCGATGCCAGCGCACTGGTCCACTGGCCCACGGGATCGACGCTCACAAAAGCCGAATACCACGAACCGGTCCAGCGTATGGTGCCCTGCGCCTGGCTCACGCCGGCGAGCGTGGCCGCCATCGTGCCGTAGTCGGCCGCCGTCACGCAGCGCAACTGGCTCTCAAATGCGAACGGCGCCATCTGCACGATGTGCTGCATGGTCTCCGGATCGACGCCGCCGGCCGCGGCCAGCGGATTGCGCACGCTGGTGATCCCTGCGCCGCCGACCATCAACACGTGCGCCAACGCCTCGCGGCCCACGTTGCCCGCCGACCCGTTGCCCGTGCGATACTTCGCCGTGAAGGCCACGCCCGAGGCCGGTGCTTCGCCATAGGTCCCGTCGCCGAAGCGCAGATGCGCGGTTCCGTCCCACTCGATCTCGGGGATGAATCCCGCGAACTCGCTCTCCTTGCTCAGCAAATCCTCGACCGGCTGCCAGGTCTGCCCGTCGTCGCTCATCACGGCGATCTGCGGCGTGGCCGTCTGGGTTGCTGCGGACGGCGCCGGTCCCGCAGATGCGCCCGGCGACAGAAAACTCGACGCGGAAGGCAACTGCGCGGCCGGCAGGTTGGTGTTGTAGGGGAAGGCAAACGTAAGCGGGCTATTGGCCAGCACCGGCTCGAAGTACGGCATTGGAACCCGCGCGCCCGGCGCAGTCGCACAATTGCATCCCACGCCGGCTACCGGCGCAGGCGGCGCGTTCGGAACCGTCCCCAGCGATTCGTTGGTCGTCCATGTGCCCTGGTCGGCCGCAATCACATTGCCGTGCGCCACCGACACACCGGAAACGGGCAGGCCGGCGCTCGTCACCGACGAGATGCACAAGGGAAATGGCAGCGCGTCTGCGCTGTTCCACGCAATGTTGGTTAGCTGCACTCCGGGATTCACGGGATCGGCCAGCGGATTGCCGGAGTTGTCGGTCGTCGACGCATAGGTCAGGCGCACGGCCCAGCGGTGCGTCGGGTCGGCGTCAGCCGGATTCCCCGTCAGCGGCCCCACAACTTCCTCAAAGATGAGAACCTGCCCCGCGGCGAGGCTCGAATAAGCCCCGTTGGGAAACGCGCCCGTCAGCGTGGCCGAAGTTGCGCCCACCGGCAGGCAGCACTGGCCGTCGCCCCACGTATAAAAGTCCATCTGGTTCTGTTCGGGGTAAAGCGTGAGCGGCGCCATGCTCTCGAAGATGGGCCCTGGGCTGGCCGCGAGCAGCGATGCGGCGTACACATTCTCGTAGGGGTCGACCGACGCGGCGATGCCCGGAATGAGCGGAAAGAATTGCGTTCCCTCTGGAACCGTGATGTTGGGAAGACTCGTCTGCAGGCAAATCCATGCGCGCGCATTCGCGCCTTCGTTGAGCTGATAATCCACCAGCCGCGCGTGCCGCCGCAGCGAGATGCGGCTGCGCGCCGTGCCGATGTAGGCTTCTGTGTTCACGGCGTCCTGCAGGTAGCTGATGCGGTCGGCGGCGTAAGCCAGCGCCTCGACGAGCGTAATGCCGGGGTCGGCCTCGTGCGTCTCCGTCCAACTCGGAACCAGCACCGCGATGCGATCCAGCATCGCCTGGCGGAAGCCGTTGTAGTCGCGCGCCAGGTAATGAATGTCGGGCGGCGCGGCCAGCGTCGAGGGGCAGCACTGCGGCGCGCGGCAATCGATCGGCGTGGGGCAGCCGGCTTTGAACGAGAACGTCGCCGTGTTCAGTTGCGGATCGATTCCCGGCGGCGGGTCGGAGTTCGTCTGGCTCACGACCAGCGTCAGCGTGTACGGCGAGAAGTCGCCGGTCCCGCTCAGTTCGACAACGACGGTAAGCGGGTCCTCGCTGCTCACGGGCCCGACGCCGGTCACATCGAGCACGGTGTCGCCGGTGAGAGAGATGTTCCCCGCCGCCAGCGCCAGTCCCTGCGCGTTTTTGAGGAACGTGAGCGCCAACTGGCTGCCGCATCCCGTGGGCCCGAGCACCTCGAGATAGTCGAGCCCGTTCACGCCTGGCGTTTGCAGCACCAGTTCGCGGCGTTGCTGATTTTGGCAGAAGGCAATCATTGCGTAGGCCCCGCGTAGAGAAACTGTTGCGTCTGCTGTTGCTGGTTGGCCACCAGCGTGTAAACCACGGTCACCTGCAGCACATTCTCCTGGGCCACCACCTGTACCGAATTCACGCGAATCAGATCGGAGAGCCACTGCTGCAGCCCGGCCTGGATGGCCTGCTGTTGCGCCGCCGCCAGCACGTCGCTGTTGGGCGCGAACACCTGTTGCGCTGTGCCGCTGCCGAAGGTGGGCAGGTTCACGCGTTCGCCCGGCGCGGTGAACAGGATCAGCTCGATCATGTCGTAGACGTGATCGGCGAGCGAGGCCTGCGCGGTGCGCCCCGTGGTATCGAACGAGAATGGAAACGCCAGATTCATGGTGCTCATCGTCTCCTCACATCGCCTGCACGCGCGTCTGCATCGAGGTCGGCAGCAGCATTCCCGGTCCCGGCGCGGTAATCGCCACGCCCGACTGCACCGTCAGCGGCTGGCCCAGCGAAGTTACGCGCAGCGTGCCCAACGTCCATTGGCCGGTGATGCAGGGCGGACTCGGTATCGACACCAGCGGGCAGCCGGCCACCACCCACGGCCCCGCAATCGTCACCGTCGGCATGCCCATCACCATCACCCGCGGGTTGGGCACGGTCGGCGTGGCCATCCCGCCGTGCGCGCACATCACCACCGCTCCCACGTGCAGCAGAAATCCCGCCATCAGATCACCTCCAGCGCGCCTTCGTTCACCATCACGGAAGGCCCGTTCATCAGGATCGACGCGCCCTGTCCATTGCTGATGATGATCCCGGTGTCGGAGATCGAGAGCATCGCGCCCGCCGTCGTCTTCAGCAGGATTCCTCCCGTGGGCCCCGGCATATCGCTGATCATCAGCGTGTTCTGCCCGACGGTTTGAATCACCACCGCCTGCAGCGCCGGCGGCGTGGCCAGCGCCAAAGCCGGCGTCTCGGCCGCGGTACCGAAAAAGCAGCCCGTCCAGATGGGATAATCCGGATCGCCCTGCTCGTACTCCACCCAGACCCCCGATCCAATCGTGGGCACGGCATAAAACCCGTTCTGAATCCCCGCGAAGGGCAGGCATGGCATGGCCCACGTGGACGGAATCACATTCGACACGTCGGGCACCATCACCATCAGCCGCCCAATCATCATGGGATCGACGTTGTCGATCACCGTGCCGCGAAATTTGCCGTAGTGTTGGCCTTTCACTTGTTCGTCCTTTCGAAACTCTCGTCCATCATCGGGTGCCCCCGGTCCCTCGCATTTGGGGACCGGGGAAACCGCAATGCCGAAACACGAATTCACACCGTCACAAAAATCAGAAAGGCAGCGACGGCACCACCGGCGTATTGGCCACCAATGCGTTGCGCTTCAAAACAAAGCTCTCCTTGTACTCGCCGGGCTTGATGCGGTGCGTCGCCTGATCCACGTAGTGCATGCCGTCGAAGGCCAGTCCCGCGCCGCGCACGCCCACCAGGCTGCGCGCGCGCAACGGCTGCCCATAACGCATCACATCCAGCGATCCATCGCCGACCACCACGTCCGAAGTCTCCGTGACGCGCGCAAATCCCTTCATCAAAGCCACGGCCGGATTCAGCTTGGCCGTGCCGGCGAGAAACTCGATTTTCTGCGGCGGCATGATCGCCAGCCCCATCGGCGGGGAGAAGGGCGTCACCGGCGGAATGGGAATCGGAATCGGAATCTTCGTGATCGGGTCCTGGATGAAGATGATCGGCAGCACCGCATTCTGCGGCTCATAGCGAAAGTTCAGGCTCTCCACGTTGGTCCAGGTGTCCAGGTTCACGTTCAGCGCGGTCTGCGGCATTCCCAGCCGTGTCTGCGGTCCCCAGTAGGCCTGGCTCATGCCCGGCAGCGGTCCCGGCACAAGGTAGAAAACATAACCCACCTCTGATGCGAGATGCTGCAAATACTGGAAATCGGTCTTCTTCTGCGTCGGCGTCTGCAACAGCGGAATGGGAATATCCGGCGCGGGCACGGGAATCACCTCCGGCACCACGCCGAACATCGCGTACTTGGCCAGAATCACCAGCGCCCTGATGTCGGGCGACATGCCGGGATACGGCAGCCCGCTGAAGTCGATCAGATCCATCAGCGCCGTCAGATCCTGTCCCGTGACCACCAGCTTCGAAGAACCGCTCATGGCATCCGGCTGCACTTCGGTGTGCAGCACCACGCCGTCCATCAGCACCTGCGGAATGCCCGGAAACGTCACCAGCAGCACCACGCGAATGATGGGCAGCGGCGCGCCGCCGGCCAGCAGAAAAAATGTTTCCAGGATGCTGTTATTGCCGAGCGAGAAGACCAGCTGGAAGCCGCTGCGCCCCGTCGCGCTTTCCGTCACCTCCACGGAGACCAACGCGTCGGCCAGGGGCTTGGGAGCCGGGATTGGCTCCATCGGCCCGATCAAAAGTGTTAAATAGAGCGGACTAACCATTGCGCGCTCCCGTGGGAATGCCGCTCACCAGCGGAATTAAAATTGACCGGCCCGGCACGGCGGTCACGTCGTTAGAGTCCAGGGCGCCATTGGCGTCGGCGATCATCCAAAAGAGAATCGGATCGCCCAGATAGCGCGCGGCAAGATTGTCCAGCCGGTCGACGGCGGTCACGCTATAGTTCTGCGTCTGTGCGTAGATGCTCCTCTGCGGAATGATGCGCCGCGAGAGATAGGAAACCACCAGACCGTTCGAGAGCGTGATCTGCTCCACGCCGTCGCCGTAATAGCGGCTGCTGGGATTGTTGGGCGCGCCCGTCCCCACTCCGGATTGAACCAGTGCTGCCAGTGCATTATCCATCGCAATCCCCTTTCTCCGGCGCCTATTGCTGCGCCCCTATTGCTGTGCCCCCTACTGCTGCGCCATCGACTCCTTGCCGATCTGGTAAGCCATATAGAGCGCGCCCGCCGGCGTCAGGAAGCCCACGTCGTTCACGTTCAGCACGCGCATGGAAAGCGAGACCTTGGCGCGGATGGGATTCAACTGCGGATCGAAGGCCTCTTCCGCAATTTCGATCCCCGTCAGCCGCACCGGCGTGACGCGATTCGCGCCCCAGGCAAACAGCGTCAGGTTCGACGACATGGGCAGAATCTCAATGGTGCCCACTACGGAGAGCACCTCGTTGGCGATCAGCACCGCGCTCGACGGGTAGACCAGCAGCTCCAGCGTTGACAACTGCGGCGCGATGCCGTAGGTCATGGTTGCCGGGTCCTGCGCGGCCAGCAGATCGGTGGCGTCGATCTCGATCTCGCACGAGATGGTCTCAAGGGGCGGACCCTTCAGCCGCAACACCTCGGTCCGGTCCGGCTGATCGCCCACGCTCTGCGGTTGCAGGCTGCGCTTGATCGTCTCCGGGTTGTACTCGAAGTTGATCGTGCTCAGGGGAATCCCCGTGTTCGGCTCGAGCACCAGGATCGCGCCCTTCACCAGCAGTGGCGAAATGTTATACATGGCCGCGCGCCTCCTGGCCGCCCGCATTCGCCGGGCCGCGTGCGTTCCCGCTTTGTCCGATTGCGCCCAAACGCCGCGCAACCGAGTTCACCACCTGCCTGGCTGCCTCGGAAGCCGTTGCTCCCGGCTTGAGCAGCCACGCGTTCAGCGCGGGAATCCTCACGCGCCTATTGCCCGTCATCTCGCTAGCGGCTCCGCTCGCCGCCCACTGGCGAAGTTGCTCGTCGAGAGCGCGCGCAAACTGCCGCTGCCGCGCCTCCGGCAGGCCGTCGACTACGATTCTGTCGATGTGCAGATGAACCGCCTTCATACCCACCCCCTGGTCTCGGCCGGCGAGAGCGGCCTGTCCAGCTTCGCGTACTCCGTGCGTGCCGCCTCCAGCAGGTGGCGCATCGCGATCGCCGTTCCCGCATCCGCCGCCAGAAACGCCGCCAGCAGCGCGATGTTGCGAATCGATCCGCCCGTCACATTCAGTTGCGCCAGCTTCTCGAAATCGAGCGCCTCTTTGGGCGCCGACGCCGGAAACACCTTGCGCCAGATCCGCTCGCGGCTCGGCCCGTCGGGAAACGGAAACTGCACCACGAAGCGCAGCCGGCGCTGGAAGGCCGGGTCCAGCGCGCTCTGCATATTGGTGGTCAGGATGGCGATGCCGCGGTACGACTCCATGCGCTGCAGCAGGTAGCTCACCTCCAGGTTGGCGTAGCGGTCGTGGCTGTCGCGCACCTGGCTGCGCTTGCCGAACAGCGCATCGGCCTCGTCGAAGAGCAGAATCGCGCCGCTGCGTTCGGCCGCCTCGAAGATCTTGCGCAGATGCTTCTCCGTCTCGCCGATATACTTGCTCACCACGGTCGCCAGATCGATCTGGTAAAGGTCGCGTTCGAGCTCCCGCGCCAGCACCCCCGCGGCCATGGTCTTGCCCGTGCCGCTCGGTCCGGAGAACAGCGCTGAAAGCCCCAATCCGCGCGCGTACTGCTCCGCGAATCCCCACTCCTCGTTTACCCGCGAGGCCTGCCGCGCGTGGATCGCAATCTGGCGCAGGATCGCGGTCTGCGGCTCGGGCAGCACCAGGTCCGCCCACCCGGCGCGGTTCTCCACGTGCACGGCGAGCTCGTCCAGCGAGCGCCGCGCCGCCGTGCGGCAAAGCCTCCAGGCCGCCGCGCCCAGTGCGTCCGCATCGCCCGCCAGGGCTGGCTCCAGCGCCGCTTCTTCTTCGATCGCCTGCGCCGTCGCGCGGATCTCGGCCGCATCCAGCGCAAAGGCCTCCACCACACGGTCGAGCTCCGCGTCGAGCCCTCCGGCCAGCGAACCCAACTGCCGCTGCCACTCCGCCTTGCGCTCTGCGGCGTTCATGGCGGGCGCGGCCAGCCGCAGTCCGCTCAACCGCTCGGCCACGGAACCGTCCTCCACCTCCACGGCAACCGGCGCGTTCACGCGGCACAGCCACGCTTCGAGCAGCGCTGCATTTTCCAGCCGCTCGGTCTTCACCAGCAATCCCGCCGGCCATAACGCCGCCTCGCGCGTGGTTGCCTGCGCCAGGCGCTCACGGTCCGCTGCCGCCTCCGGCAGATCGCCGGCATCGAAGACCCAGCCGTGCCATCCCGCCGCGCGGCACATGGCATCGAACAGCGCCGTCCGCTCCGCCGCCTGATTTCCCGTCAGCAGCACCACGCCCGGCGGCGAGCGGCGCCAATGCAGAACGCCGCGCGCTGCCGCCTCGTCGAGCGCCGCGCCCCAGGCGCCTGCTTCCTTCTCGCGGTTGGCCAGGAGGTGCATCACCGGCTCCAGCCGTTCGTCCGCGGCCGGCACGCCCAGCAGGAATTGCAAAATGCGCTCGTCGATCGTGAGCGGCGCTTCCAGGAGCGATCCCGTTCCCATCTCGATCAGCCGCCAGTAGCGCAGCGGCTGCACGCGGCTCACCGCGCTCCAGTGCGGATGATCCAGGACCGCCAGCGCCAGCCCGAAGCTGGGCGCATGGGCCCCCGGCTGCGTCGCGGCAAGCGCCGCGCGAAAGCGCCGGTCCAGCGCCACGCCCGCGCACAACAGCAGGACGTCCAGCTCGAACTCGCTCAGCCCAAAGACTTCGCGGAGCCGGACGCCCGGATGCCATCGTTCGGGAAGACCCGTGAGCGCGGCGGAGAGCTCCGGCGGCGCAAACGCGCTCTTCTCCTCGCGCGCCACGCGCCGGTACACGCGCTCCAGCTCCGTCCATAGCGGCAGCGTCTCCAGCCGCCCATCCCGCTTCGCGAAGCCGCTTTCGCTCTGCGGCGCCTCGCGCGGCTCATCGACGAAGTACACCTCGCGGCCGGCGATCATGCGCTCACCCCCACCTGCGGCAGCCACTGTCCATACGTCGGGCTTGCCGTATTCGTGTCCTGCGTGAGCTGGCTCTGCGCGCCGTCCACTTCCACGCGCAGCGGATAGGTCCCCGCCGCGACGCTGGTGGGCACGGTGACCGTCACTGTTGTGGAAGTAGCCGGCCCGGTGATGGGCAGCGGCGGCTGTGGAATCGCCTGGTCTCCGATGTAAACGACCACGGTCTGCAGAACGCCCACGGGCGGGTTCACCGTGATGGTCAGCGCTGCGCCTTGCGTCGCTTGATAGGGCGGCGTGGTCGGCGGTCCGGCCGGCGGCTGAAGGGTCGGGATCAACGTAAACGGAATCGGGCTGGAAGCAAAGCACGTGTGCGGCGTGCTCGAAGAAGGAAAGGTCACGTTCGTGATCACGCTGACGCTACCCACGCCCGCCGAAAGCGAACTCGGCACATTGACGCGCAGGTAGTTGCCCTGCACCATGACCGCGGCCACCGGCGTGCCGCCGTTGAACGAAACCAGAGTGTTCGAGGCCGGCCCGTTGAGGAAGTTGCTGCCGTTGATCGTCATCAACTGCCCCACGGCGGCCATCTGCGGCGTGACGGAGGAAATCATCGGCCCCGTCAGCGGCAGCGCCACCAGCGCACGCTGTTGCACCGGCAGATTCGACTGGAAGCTCTCGGTATCCTGAATCACGACCACCGAAACCTGGTACGAGGTGGTCGGCCGGTAGCTCACCTGGAACGCTGTCCACAGCCTGTAGATCTCTTCGGTGGTCAGCGTCTCCGGCGTGATGCGGATGTGCTCGATCTGGCTGGCCAGCGTGCTGGCGGAGACTAATTGCTGCTCGTTGGACGGCGTCCCGCTGTCGAGCGCCGTAAGCGCCGTCTGAATCACGCTGCGTGGGACCACCGGCGTGTTGTGAAAGATGCGCATCGCAAAGCCCAGCAGGATCTCCGGATCGAATGGATTCGCCCCATAGGCCGTGACCAGGTAGTGCAGATTGATCGCCAGCGGAGGGTTGCTCAACTGCTGGCCGTTCGAGCCCATCGAGGGCAGGTCCAGGTTGCGCAGCGCCGGATTGATGCTCGCGTAGTACATGAACAGGTTCAGTTGCGCCGGCTCGTCCTGCCCCGTGGCAATCAAGTCCGGCGCAAGATTGGTAATGCCCGGCGGCGTCAGCAGCACCGTCGACGGACCGCCGTCGGAGAGCGCCGTCGTCAAAAGCGCCTTCAGCACCGCGCTCACGCCGCCTACGGCCAGGTAGTCGCTCATGGCCGCGTCTCCTGTCCGCGCCGCAGGAACTCATCCAGCGTCACGCGCGGCCGGAACGGCGCTGCCTGCGGCCTCTGCTCCGCACGCGGCGCGCGCAGCTCGATGCTGCCGATCGAGATATGGATCTCGGTCTTCTCTTCCGCGGCCCGCAGCTCGCGTTGCGGCGTTCCCCGGCGATCGATCTTGAGAGGCAGTTCCGCAACCAATCGGTCGCGTTTCGGGGAAGCCGAACTCTGAACGATCTCAAGCTGCGATGGCTCGTCTTTGGGCGAGAGTACGATCCCGATTCCGGAGGTCTCGCGTTCTTCTTTCATCCGGTCTGCCGTCGCATCCTCGCGCCGCGGCTCCATCGGCTCCGCGCGCTGTCCAGCCCTCGCCGTCCGCGCCGTCTGGCTGCGATGCCCGGCCTTGGCCGGTCGAAGTTCCGCTGCACGTTCCGGCCCAGGTCCCGCTGCAACCTCTCGGCGGCGCTCGACTCCCGGCTGCGCTGCGCGCCGCAGCGGCGAAGACTGCCGCTCGCCCAGATCGGCCGGCGCGGAGACCGGCATCGCCGCCTCATGCGCCTTCGCGATCTTTTCCGGGGCCCTGGATCTCTTGCCCGGACTGCGCCCCACGAAGCGGTTGTCCGGCTCGCCGGCCTGCTGCTGCACGTCGCTGTCGCGGTCCGCAACGGGCCGCCTGCGGGCATCGCCTTTTCCCGCGGGGACGGGCGCAATCGTCTCGATCTCCGCCGTCATCCCCAACTCCGCTGCGGCTCCGCGCGGATCCTCGCGCATTTGCGCATGGGACGGCGTCATCAGCGGCTGCACCGCCGGCATCGTCCCCATCGCCCGTTGCGCCATTCTGTCCAGCACTCCGCTCATGTGCCCAGCATCCCCAGGTACGCGGCCCGCCGCGCGCCGCTCATCCCCGCGATCGCGGCCTCGCTCCAGCCATACGCCCGCGCCAGTTCGTGAATCTCCGCCATCAGCCGCCGCGCCGCCGCGCCAATCTCCCGCAGAAAGTAGCGCGCCACATCCAGTTCGATTACGGAGCCGCCGCCGCACGCCGCGCATGAGAGCTCAATCCGAATCTCCGCCGCCGCGTTCACCTGCTCGAACCGCTTCGCCAGCCGTTCCGCCACACGTCGCGGCTTCGCCTTCAGCCAGCGCTCGGCGCCCTCGGCCGTCTTCACCGCTTCCGTCTCCTCGCCGTCCGCGCACGCCGTCCGCGCCAGGAGAATCGCTCGCGCCTCCTCTGCGCTCGTCGCGGCGCTCGAAGCCAGCAGGTCGAGCGTGTTCGCAGGCCGCGCGGCAATCCCCTTGGGCTGCGCGGCGGGCGCTGCCGGCGTCCTCAATCCCTCCGCCAGCTCCCGCGCATCCACCGCGAACTCCAGTTCGGCGCCGCACGCCGGGCAAACCGCGAATCCTTCCATGCGCCGGCCCAGCGTCGCGGCCCGCAGTTCCAGCAGCAGCGCATCGCGTTCGCCGAGCGGCAGCCGCGCCCACTCGCGCGCCGGCCGCTCCGGATCGGCCAGCTCCAGCAAGGCCAGTACGGCCTGCTGCTCCGGCAGCTCCCGGCTGCACTCCCACGCTCTCAAAAGCTCTTCGCCCGCAAGCCCGCGCATCGCGCTCCGCTCCTCGTTCTCCAACCGTTCGATTTTGCCGTGCCCCATCCTTTCGCCTCTTTTCTGGCGAAAGGGTGGGATACCACGAAAGCCATGGGGCGAATTCATGCGGTCAGAGATCTCGTGTCGCTGTCCGACGGAAACTAATTGGCAATGCAAAAAAAGGAAGAAGGCGCGACGGCGGCCAAGGCGACCCTTCCGCCTGTCCTCCAGAAGCCTCGGCCTTACGCCGCGGTCGACGTCTGGCTCTGTTCCTTCGGCTCGTTCGCCGACGTATCCCGCTCCCAGCCCTCGTTTTCGAGAACCAGGTGCTGGATCGCCACGGCGTTGGCGTTGGCGTCCAGATCCGGCAGTGCCTGGAACTCCGAAACCCAGGCCCGATAGATCTTGTAGCTGATCGCCAGTTGCCCCGCTTCGTTGTAGAACTCGAGGATCACGTCCTTGCGAAAATCGGCCAGCGAGACCTCCGACCCCAGTCCCGCGCCCACCTGCCACACCTTCGCCGCCCACGCCTCGAAAGCCAGGTCGTGCGTCACGCCCCGCTCCAGCGTGATCGCTTTGAATTCGCTGCGTCCCGGCGATTTCCGGGTGGTGCTCGCGTCGCCCCCTTCGCGGTGTTTCACCACCTCGGTGGTCCGCGAAAGGCCCGAGCATTTGCTCACTCCGGCCACATACTGCCCATCCCACTTCAGCCGGAACTTGAAGTTCTTGTAGGGATCGAACCGTGTCGCATTCACTGTAAACTGTGCCATCGTCTCTACCTCGTCTGCGGATTGCCGCCAGGTTTACACCGTTCTCATGGCTGCGCGCCCATGGCCTCGACGGCCATGGGCGCGAGTCAGCAAAGGGCCGCCGGGAGCCAGTTCCCTCAGGAACCGGCCTGCCCGGTCAGTTGCTCGATCTGGATCACCACGAACTCCGCCGGCATCAGCGGCGCAAATCCAACCAGGATGTTCACGACGCCGTTGTGAATGTCGGTTTGCGTGGTGGTCTCGTTGTCGCACTTCACAAAGTAGGCCGCGTCCGGGGTGGTTCCCTGGAAGGCGCCCTTGAGGAAGTAGGTTTGCAGGAACGAGCTCACGTTCAGCCGGATCGCCGCCCATAGCCGCTCGTCGTTGGGCTGGAAGACCACCCACTGCGTGCCCCGGTAGAGGCTCGACTCCAGGAACAGCGCCATGCGCCGCACCGGCACGTACTTCCATTGGCTGGGCTCAGCGTCGGCCCCCACCAGCGTACGCGAGCCCCACAGCACCGGCCCGTAGATCGGGAAGGTCCTGAAGCAGTTCAGACCCAGCGGATTCAGCGCTCCGTTCTCCAGGTCGCTCAACTGGTAGGTCATGTTCTGCACGCCGTTCAGCGTGGCCGAGATGCCGGCCGGGGCAGTCCACACGCCGTTCTGTCCGTCGGATTTGGCATACACGCCCGCCACCACGCCGGAAGGCGCGAAGGTGCGCAGATTGCCTTTGTTCCGCGCGTCGGCCAGGCGCAGCCGCGGCCAGAACGCCGCGCCGTTGGGATCGACCACGCCGATCGTATTGCTCTTCCAGTCCACGGCGCCGGAGACGGTGGTCACGTTGGGCGGCGGATCGATCAGCAGCAATGCCCTCTGTTGATCGCACAGCGTGATCGCCGCCGAGTAAATCTCGACCGGGTTAATGCCCGTGTCCAGCGCATTGGGATTGCCTGCCTGCGCCCGCGCTGCCTCTGGAATGCTGAGCAGATTAAAGATAGGCACCTTCTGCAGCGCGTAGATGCCCGAGAACGCCAGCGGATCGCCGATCAGGTCCTGGCTTTGCGGCAGTCCCGAGGGCGTCGTGGCGCTCCAGGATCCATAGCTCAGCGAGGGATCGCTGGTGGTCGTCCCCAGCGCGTAGTGCGCCACGTTGGCCGAGGTCGGCACGGCGGTCGAGCCTATTCCCAGAGCCGCGGCGATGTCGTTGCCCGATCCGGGCGCACCGAAGCTCACAATCGCATCCGGATCGTTGGGCAACAGGAAGTTCACGCGGATGCCCTGGGTTCCCGTCCCGTTGGGCGCGGCGGAAGCCACCACCGATGCCCCCTGCACGTTGATTGAAAGCCAGGTGTTGAGCGCCTGTTGAAGCTGCGAGGCCAGTCCGGCCACGGTCTGCGGAATCAGCCCACCGTTTCCGATGATGGTGATGGTCGGCGTCGTCCCTGCCGAGTACACACTGGTTGGCAGGGTCAGCGTCAGGCCGCACGCCGCGCTGGCCGTGGTCCCGGTCGTACTTCCTGCCAGCACGGTATTCACGCTCTCCAGATAGTTCACGCCGCTCGAAAGCGTGTAGGACAGCGCCTGCCCCTGAATCCCCGTCACCGTCAGCGCCGTCGGCGACGACGGAAGATTGGTGGTATTCACGCTCACCAGTTGCGACCCGTTGTCGGGATCGTTCACCACCGAGCCGGCAAAGTTCTGTTGGGCGCTGTTGAGCGAGATGCTGGAAAAATACTCCTTCGTCCCGTCCGCCAGGTTCGTCACCGTCAGGTTGAAGGCCAGCGGATCGCCCGTCGCCGTGGTCAGGTCGAGCCCTTGCACATCCACGTCCAGCAGCACCTGCCCGTTCGCCCACACGCCGCTGCTCAGCGCCGAGAAGGCGAGCCCCGCCGTCGGGGCAACAGGAGGAGTTGTCGTGGTCGCAGCCACGAAAGCGGTAAACGGAGCGCCGAAAAACGCCTGCGCGTACGGCACCGGCGTTGTAGTCGCCGTTGCGGCCGGGTAGTGCATCGGCGAGCGCACCACGTAACACTGCGCTCCGCCGTTCTGGAAGAACTGCTGCACGGCATAGCTCACCTCGCTGTTCGAGTCCAGGCCGCCGTAGAGCCGTTGGAAATCCGAAAAGCTGTAACAGGCTTGCGCCCGGTTGTCGATGCCGCGCGCCGTGTATCCCACAAAGGCAGCGATCGAGGTAGCCACGCCCGTGATCGAGTGAACAGGGCTCGGCAACTCCTGGATGTAGACACCAGGGTACGTATACGCAGTGGACATTCAACTCCTCCTGCCGCTATCGCATCTTCCGGATTGGTAGAGAGTGCCGTCGGGAACGACTGTGGGCATTTTCCTCAACCGGGGTCCCCACAGACAGGTCTTCGTCTGTGGGGTGGAAGAAAATGCCCATGCCGGCCTTTGGGCGACTCTTGAGCCATCCGGAAAATGCCTTGTTTGGCTTGTCTGAGAGAGAATTTTCCCTTCTCAGAGCGTGGCCCATTGAATCCGATTGTCAGAAAATTTGGGGAAACGCTGTCGATCTGGGGCAACTGGGAGAGTACAACAGTGTGCGCCAGATTATGATTCGCCCAGCTTCACCAAGTCAAGAGTTTTTTTAGAGAATTTTTGTCCAAAGCTCAAAAAATCTGCGCCCCGGCGTCTTTTTTGCGCCTCATCGATCCCCCGCGACCCCCCAATCGGCAGCCCCCGGCCGGCTCCAGCGTGAGCAGGGAACGCAGGAGAAGATGGTCGCACCGTGCTCCATCCTCTTCCGCGCTTTTTTAGGGATATGGGTGGGAGACCGGGCCGACGGCCCCCACGAAAAACCAGCCTACAATCCAGCCCGGGCCTTGAACTCACGGGCGCGGTCCCGCGCCACGGTCAGGTCCGTCTGCTTGGCGTCCTTCAGCCGCACGTTGAGCGCTCCCCCCGGCAGCGACGCGACTTCGCGGATCCAGGCCAGGTTCACGACTGTGCCGCGGTGGATGCGCGCGAACCCGCCGGGATCGAGCTTCTTCTCCAACTCCGCAATTGTGGAATCGACGCAGTACGGCTTGCCTTCGCTGACCGCGTACGTCAGTTTGTCCTCGGCGTAGAAATGACTCACCCGGTCCAGATCGAGAAACCACAGCCGTTCTCCCAGGCGCGAGGCGATCCGCGTGGGAAACTCCTGCCGGGTCTGGCGCAGCGACTCCGCGATCTGGCCGAGCAGCGCCTGGAGCCCTGGCTGGACAGGCGGTGTCGCACCGCACATGCGCTCCACTTTGCCCAGAGCGCGCTCCAGCATCTCCGGTTCGATGGGCTTCAGCAGGTAATCGACCGCGCCCACGCCAAAGGCCCGCAGCGCGTAACTCTCCCAGGCAGTCGTGAAGACCACGATGGGCGGCTGGGCCAGGTCCACCAGAACCTCGAAGCCATTGAGGCGCGGCATCTCGATGTCGAGAAAGCAGACGTCGGGCGGATTCTCTTTGAGCGCGCTGACGGCTTCCTCGGGGATGGTGCTGGCGCCGACGACTTCCACGCGGCCGGTCTCCTCCAGCAGCCGCCGCAGGCGATCGAGCGCCAGCGGTTCGTCGTCGACCAGGTAGGCACGCAACTTCATACGCGCGGCAAAACCATTTCCACTAAAGAATAGTCTCCCTGCCTGGTGATGTTCAGCCGTGCGCGTTCGCCGAAGAGCGCGTTGAGACGCTGCACCAGCTTGTCCAGCCCGTGTCCGGCGCGAATGCTGGGCAGAGTGAAACCGGGGCCCGAATCCCGCACCTCGATGTGCAGGCTGCCGCCGGAATCGGCGCTCGCCGAGACCAGGAACTCCCCGTCCCCGGTCTGCGGAACGATGCCATGCTTGATGGCGTTCTCGACCAGGCACTGCACGGACATGGGAGGCACCATTGCGTCGCCGAGCTCAGGCGAAACCTCCACGCGCCCGCGCAGCCGGGGTCCCAGGCGCACGCGTTCGATCTCCACATAGCTCTCGACCATCGCAATCTCCTGCGCTAGCGGGATCAGCGACTGCTCGCTCATATCGAGCGAGGCCCGCAGCAGCCTGGCCAGCCGCCCCACCGTCTGCTCGGCCTGCTTAGGGTCCACGGCAATCAGGGCGCTGATCGAATTCAGCGTGTTGAACAGGAAATGCGGATGAATCCACGATTCGAGCGACCGCAACCGGACCTCCGCCGCGAGCTTTCGCGACCGCTCTTCGGCGATTTCCTTTTCATGCAGTTCCTGCTCCATCGTCTGCACGCGGGTCAGCAGCATTGCGTGCGTCATGGCGCCCAGGCCGAATACCAGCGCCAGCGGTACCGCGATTCGCAGCGTGTGATAATAGTCGATCCAGAAATGCTGCGAACCCGAGAGGCCGGCCGCCGCCAGAAGCGATTGCGCCAGAAGGCAGCCTCCCGCGGTGAACACCAGCACGCCCGGGATCGCAATCTTCCACGGCGACACCCCCGTGCGAACTGCGGCTTTCTCCATCAGCCAGCCCAGGATCGCAGCCGCCAGAATGCTGGTCAGGTTTGCGTAAACAAATGTGAAGACCAGGCTCTGCAACAGGTCGCGGGCGGAGCGAGTGGGATTAACTGCAAACACGATCAGCTCGATCAGCGCCACGGCCACGTTGGTCCAGAGCAGCACGAATGCCCATTTGTGCTTGAATGGAGCTTCGTTCGTCGTCATCGGCCGCCTCAATTCTTCGTGCTCAGCAGTTCCAGCCGTCCCATGCGGAAGACGCTCAGAGGCTGCGGCGCGTCCATGCCGGGAATTTTCATCTGCCCGGAGACTTCCTCATAGATCGTGGCGTACTCGATCTGCCTCGTCTCGAGCGACACCCAGATTTCACCCCAGTAGTCGCTGCGTCCCTCGATGGTCATGCCGCCTGTGGCAATCTCGAGGGGATTGAAGAACGCCCGGTAGTCGATGAGCGCGCATTCCTGTCCGTTGCGCTCGGAGCGCGCCACCCATTCCAGCACCACATCGCGATTGTGAAAGGTTCCAAAATCCGGCAGGTTCACGTCCTGGTCAGAGACCATGTGAAAAGGTTGATTCAGTTTGAGCTTGTCGAGAAATTTCTGGCCGAACGTCTCGAACATTCCTGTATCCCAGACTAGGTTACGCTCCATGAAGGCCGTGGCGGGAAAGGATTTGAAGAACTCCGGCTTCAGCGTGTCGGTTAACACACCCGAATAATGGAATCCCTCCATGTAGTCTTGTTTTTGCGCCACAGGGTAGGGAGCCGTGGCGCCGTCCACCTGGGCATCGCCCACGTTCCTCCACTCGACTTCGCCGTTGGCAAGGCCGCGCGTATAGTCTCCCGTCAAGCGCTCGCGGTGAATCACTACCCCGGTGGCATTGGCTGAGTAGTAATCCACGGTGAACCGGTAGGTGCGCGGGCCGCTGTCGAGCACCGCGGTCGAGTGCGGCAGTGTCCATGAGGGCGTCGCGCCGGATTGCGCTGGCGGTTGCTGCGCCATCAATCCCAGCGTCAGAGAAAAGAAAGCGGAAAGCAGAATCGTTTTGTTCAGCATTGGTATTTCCTCCTGGACCCCAGTCTGCCGCCACCGGCGCGGCAATGCACCCCTTCAGCGACGAAGGGCAGGATTCTCCGATAACCGGCTGTCTGGGAGGGACGAAACCCGCGCTGCACGCCCCAAAGTTGATAACAGGCTCTAGAACCGGTTGCATAAACCCGGTTTTGAAAGGGCACGGCTTTAGCCGTGCCGTGCAGGGCGCATAAATGGCGGGCTTCAGCCCCTGAGGGACGTTTTTTCAAACGGCATTGAGCATCGATGCAACCCGCTTTAGGCAGAA
Organism: Acidobacteriaceae bacterium; assembly: GCA_003165005.1. Taxonomy (GTDB): domain Bacteria; phylum Acidobacteriota; class Terriglobia; order Terriglobales; family Acidobacteriaceae; genus Telmatobacter. The sequence continues at coordinate 35,972 of PLSB01000222.1, forward strand.
TGCCATCATCCCATCTCGACCAGCACCTGGTTCTCGTCACGGAGTTTACCGGCAGGGATCAGGTTGCCTTCGAGCGGCTCTCCGTTCAAGACGAGCGTGCGAACGCCCTTTTCGACGCCGTTGGGATTACGTACCTCAATGCTGACCTTCCTGCCGCGGAAGTTGCGGGTGACGCTGAAAGACTTCCAGGCCGAGGGAATGCAGGGATCGATGCGCAGTCCGTCGTACTCCGGCCGCAGGCCGAGAATGTAGTGCGTGGCGGCATGGAACGACCACGCGGCCGAGCCACTCAGCCAGGGCACGCGCGAAGCGCCGTAGCGCGGGCTCGACTTGCTGTGCGTGAACTGGCAGTAGACGTAAGGCTCAATCTCGCGCACCTCGGCGCGGGTATTCCACGCCCCCGGCAAGGTGGCGCGGAAGTATTGCCAGGCCAGATCGCCGTGGCCCAGCATGGTTTCGGCAATCACGGCCCATCCCTGCGTGTGCGTGAAGATGGCGCCGTTCTCTTTCATCCCCGGATTGAACAGCGCCGCGCGCATCACGTTGTAATCGGTGTTGACATAGGGCGGATCGCAGATCGTCAGCCCGTGCTCGCTGGCCAGCCGCTCGCGCACCGCTTGCATCGCCAGGGCCGCGCGTTCCTGGTCGGCGTGGCCGCTGAAGACCGCCCACGATTGCGGGTTGAGAAAGATCTTCCCCTCCTCGCTCTCGCGCGAGCCGAACTTGAATCCATCGCCGCGATAGGCGCGCAGATACCACGCGCCGTCCCACGCTTCGCTGCGCAGCTTGTCGTCGAGTTCGTCGAGGTGCGCGCGCGCCCAGGGCTGCTCGGCTTCATTCGCGAGCAACTGGCAGATCTCAAGATAGACTCGGAGCGCATAGCGAAGCTGGAAGGCAACGAAGACGCTCTCGCCGCGCTCGCCCAGGCGAATGCAGTCGTTCCAGTCGGCAGAGAGGCCGCAGGGCAGCCCGTGCGCGCCCGAGCGCTCCAGGCTGAACTCGATGGCCCGCTTCAAATGGCCGAGCACAGTCGCTTCTCCGCGATCCGCGTAAGGCAGCAGCTTCGCGTAGAAGCCCAGATCGCCCGTCTCCTTGACGTAGGCAGGAATGGCGTTGAACAGCCACAGGCAGTCGTCGGAGCGGTACTCCTCTTCGCGCGGCGGGCGCTCCGAGCCAGGCCGGTGGGCAAACTGTTTCACCAGCGGCATAGCCCCGCCCGTCGAAACCTGCCCGGTAATCATCAGCTCCAGCCGCTTCACCGCTTCGCTGGGAATCGCGTGCATCACGCCGAGCATGTCCTGCACGGTATCGCGATAGCCCAGCCCGTCCCTCTCGCCCGCATAGATCAGGCTGGCGGCGCGCGACCACGCGTACGTCATCAGGCAGTTGAAAGGGCTCCACATCCGCATCATGCTGTTGAACTCTGGGTCGGGCGTCTCCACCGCGAGGCCGCCAATGCGCCCGTGCCAGTAACTCTTCAGCGCCTCCAACTCCTGATCCGCCTTCCCCGCTGCGGCAAACTCCTCGGCGGCGCGGCGGCCTTCCTCTCCGGCCCGGCCCACGCCCATCAGGACCATGAACTCTTTGGTCTCTCCGGAACCAAGAACAAAATTACTCTGCAACACGCCGCAGCCGTTGTCGCCGGCGGCGAGCGACCCCGTGCACTCTCCGCGCTCGACAACCGCGGGACGCGCATAACTCCCATAGTTACCAAGAAACGCCATGCGGCAGGTGTCGTAACCCGCAACCTCCGCGTCCACCAGGGCAAGAAAGGTATGCCGCCCCTGGTCCTTCTCCTCGAAGTTATCGGGCATCGCAGGAATGTTGACGTTGGTGCCGTGATCGATAATCCCGTCCGCGACGCTCATCTTGACGATGTGCTGTGAGTATTGAAGATTGACCAGATCGTCGATGGCGCTCCAGTTGCCGGCGTATTCCACATAGGTGAAGGCGCCGAGCGAGCGGGGCCGCGTGCTTAGATTCGTCAAACGCACGCGCCAGCACTCAAAGCTTCTGCCCAGAGGGACAAAGCAAGTAACTTCCGATCGGATTTCGGAATATTCCGAAGTTATCACCGTGTAGGCGCTTCCGTGCCGGCACTCGGATTTGTAACTCTCCAAAGGCTTGCCCACCGGCTGCCAGGAGGCGGACCAGAAATCGCCGCTCTCGCGATCGCGCAGATAGAGATAACGTCCCGGCTGGTCCAGCGGTACGGAGTTAAAGCGCAGGCGCGTGAATCTGCCCTGCGCCGCGGACTTATAAAAGCTATAACCCCCGGCATTGTTGGTAATGATAGCGCCGTACTCGGTGCTTCCCAGGTAGTTACTCCACGGCCTGGGAGTATCCGGACGCGTAATCACATATTCCTTGTTCTTGTCGTCGAAAAATCCAAACTGCACGTTATTCCCCTGTCAATGCCGGTTGTGCGCGCTTTTGGGCGAGTTCGGTTTGCAGCTTCCTGGTGGCCTCTTCGTTGAGCGGATAAAGAAACATTCCCAAACCGGCCAGCAGGGTGCCGGCCGCCGGCGCCAGGGCCATCAAGATCCGGATGCCGTGCAGCCCCTCGGCCGTCTGCATCACGTTGGCCTTGAATCCGTAAAGCGCCAGCAGCGAGGCGGCCAGTGCGCCTCCGATCACCCAGCCGAATTTGTTCGACATCCCGGAGGCGGAATAAACAAGACCGGTGGCGCGCCGGCCCGTGCGCCACTCCGAGTAATCCGCCGTATCCGCGAACATAGCCCAGAGCAACGCCGAGGTGGGTCCGGTGAGGATGCAATAGAGGATGTTATAGACGTAGAGCAGTGCTAGCTGATCGGGCCTGACCCAATACGAGAAGACCAGCACCACCGTGGATAGAAGCATGAGGCCGATGAAGGCATTCTTCCTGCCCGTGAACGGCGTTACGTACTGAATGAGGAAGGTGCCCGCGACGGACATGATCGAGCCCACCACCATAAATGTGGCTGCCGCGCCCACGCTGCCCAGGTAGTACTTGAAGTAAAACACGATGGCCGCGCCGCGAATGGAAACGAAGCAGACGCTCAGGATTCCCAGCCCGCACAGCACCAGCCACGGCGTGTTGGCCGCGAGATCGAGCAGATCGCGGGTGCGCGAGGTCTTCTGTTCCTGTACAGGTTGAACCCGCTCGCGCGTGGTGGCAAAGGCGGCCAGAAACAGGATCACCGCCGCCACGGCGTAGACGCCGACCGTCATCTGGTAGCCATGCGCCTGGTTTCCCTTGCCAAAAAACGCGACCAGGCGCAGCGTGGAAAACTGCACCACCAGGCCGCCCAGGAAGGCAAAGGTAAAGCGCCACGACGAAAGGCTGGTCCGCTCCTGCGAATCCGCGGAGACCACGCCCATCAGCGCCGAGTACGGAACGTTGATGGCCGAATAAACCACCATCATCAGCGAAAGCGTAACGTAGGCGTAGATCAGCTTGAAGGTAGGGCCGGCCGCTGGGGTGGTGAACGTGGCCACGCTCATGATCCCGAAGGGCAGGGCCATCCACAGCAGATAGGGCCGGAACCTGCCCCACCGGGTGCGCGTGCGGTCGGCAATCGTACCGATGAAGACGTCGAAAAACATATCCCAGGTGCGCGTAACCAGCAGCATGGTGGCCAGCGCGGAGGCCGCCAGCCCAAAAACGTCGGTGTAGAAATTCAATTGGAAGTAGATAAACGACATCCAGATCAGGTTGGAGGCGCCGTCGCCGAACGCATAGCCAACCTTGTCGAGAATCGAAAGCTTTTCGTTCTTCGAAGTCATAGTTTGCCTGTCAATATGGGTCGAAGGGAATTCTACAACAGCGAGGAATGGAGATGCGACTTGCGAATTGGGCCGGCTCGAAGCCCTCGCGAAGGGGCACGGCTTCTAGCCTGCCCTGAGCGAATTCGAAGGGTGCCGTAAGCGCCGATGGAAACCGGGGCAAAATCCGCCCCTTCCTCGTCCGCCAAAATTGCCCTCCGGCTTTTGCCGATTAATTCGCGGATTCTGCTAGCGTGGTTTTAAGGCTTGCCGAAGAGGGATTTCGGCAGGCCTTTTCTCATCGAGGGGGCTTTCCATGCAACTGAGCGCCGCAGGACTGGATCTGATCAAGGGTTTCGAGGGCTTTCGCAGCCAACCTTACACCGATGTAGCCGGATTCCTGACCATCGGCTACGGCCATCGCATCGTGCCGCCCGAGTCGTTCCCCAACGGCATCAGCCAACCCCAGGCCGTGGCGATGCTCTCCAGGGACGTGGCCGCGGCCGAGCGCGCCGTCGCCCGGCTGGTCAAGGTGGACCTGACCCAGGGCCAGTTCGACGCGCTCGTCGACTTCTGCTTCAACCTTGGCGCGGGACGGCTGGCCAGTTCCACTCTGCTCCGTTGCCTCAACGCAGGCCGCTGCGATGCCGCCGCCGAGCAGTTGCTCCGCTGGGACCTCGCCGGGGGCGAGGTCAATCTGGGATTGAAGGCCCGCCGCGAAACCGAGCTCCGCCTCTGGAAGTCGGGAGCGCAAGCGTGCCAGACCGCCGCATAGAAGCGCTGCCGACAGCAGACGGCAAACAGCGTACAGGGTCGGTAGTCACCCGTTTTTTGTTCGCCGCCGGCTGTCCGCTGTTTGCTTTCTGCTGGTAGCTGAAAGCTGGCGGCTCACTCGATTTCGGCCACTTCCAGCCGCTCGTCTGCCTTTAAATACCCTTTGCGCCGGAACCAATCTTCCATCGCGCCTTGCAGCTGATCGAGGGGAACGCGATGGCCAATCTCCAGCAGTCCATCGCCAGCAGGAAAGGTATCGTCGAAGATCGCATCGTTGGTGAAATTCCGCATGGCGAAGTTGTCAATCTGGCGGATGGGGCAGGCGTGGCGCGCGCCGGCCGCATCGATCCGTTCCACGGAAATGCGCCGCGCGAACATGTTTCCACTCTAAACGCGCGCGGCACATCGATACGGTAAACTCGAAAGATTACGGAGCTGGTTCGCACGCGCGCGGCTCCGCACTGGGAGCTTTGCCGTGATCCTTCTCTTGCAGTGGTTCCTGTATGCACTCGCGCTCTTGATTGTGTCCTGGATTGTGCCCGGATTTCAGGTGGCGGGACTGTGGCCTGCGCTCATCGCCGCGCTGGTCATCGGCCTGCTCAACGCCACCGTCGGCCTCTTCCTCAAGATCGTCACCTTCCCGCTCACCGTCATCACGCTTGGACTCTTCCTGCTGGTCATCAACGGCCTGATGATCCTGCTGGCAGCGCATATTGTGCGCGGATTTGCCGTGCACGGCTTCTGGCCGGCCTTCTGGGGCGCGGTGGTGCTGGCGCTTCTGGGTATGGTGATCCGGAGCCTGACGAAGAACTCGCAGCAGCCTACCGCGTAACCGGCTGTGGCGCAACCTGACTCGCCGCGGGCTGGGCGCTGCGGTTCTTCTTCGGCGCGGCGGCCTTCTTCGTGGGCTGCTTCACCGTCGGCCCCGGAATAGTCTCTGGAGTGCGAATCGCTCCCGCCCCCGCGAACCCTCCCGAAGCCGGAATGCGCGCCGGCATCACGACGATTTTGCCGTTCTGACCCTGCTCGACGCGGCTCAACACGCCCCAACCGCCGCCGACAACCACAAACACAATCGCTGCCGCCGCGGCCGTGCGCATCCAGTTGCTCTCGATCGAGAATCGCGAACGAATCCCTGTCGGCCAGGCCAAAACACGTCCGTTTTGCGGCGCGGTGCGCAGCGCCTTGTGCACGCGATCTTCAAGTCCCTGAGGGACGGGCAGGCTCGCGATCAGCCGCAGAGTCTCTTCTCCGTAGTCGACATGCGCCGCGGCATCCATCGGTTGGTGAGGGTTCGAATTCATCGCAAACTCCTCTCATGCTGACTCCGCTTGTAGTCGAGCAGCTCGGCCATCAGGTTACGCGCCCGAAAGAGCCGCGACCTCACGCTCGACTCGGTGATGCCGAGAACCGAGGCGATCTCCACGCTGGTCAGCTCCTCGAAGGCCGAGAGCAGCAGAACGTCGCGCTCTTTCGCGGGCAGCCGCTCCACGCAGGCCAGTACGCGGGCATGATGCTCGGCCGCGGCGGCCAACTCCTCTTGAGAAAGCCCCTTCGCAGGCAGCACGCGCGCCAGTTCCGCCACGTCGTCGGTCTCCGGACGGGTTTTAGCCCGCCGCTTGCGGTCGAGCGTAACGTTCCAAACGATGCGGATGAGCCAGACGCGGTGGTCGCGCACCTCGGCGAGCGAATGCCGGTGCCGCAGCACGCGCAGGAAAGCCTCCTGCACGGCATCTTCGGCGTCACTGGGACTGCGCAGGACAGAATAGGCCACGCGATAGAGGGCCGCGGCGTACTGGTCGACCAGCGCCGCAATGGCAGCGTCTTCCGCGTGCCGGCGCGCATCCTCATTCACCGCGCTCGTGGGAATCTCCATCCATCCTGCGTAAATGGCCTGGCTGGTGCTCATCAAGTACCAGACGCAGGCCGCCAGGAAAGTGCTCAGGCCTGCTCTCGCCCGCGCCGCATGGCTGTGTGCGAGTGCGCCGGGCGGCCAGCCTTCGCCAAGGTCTTACTTTGAGCCCAGCTTCTGCGCCGCAATCTCGCCTGCCGCGCCGTCCTTATCCGCGTCCCGGACCTTGGCCCAAAGCGCGCGCGCCTGATCCTGCTTGCCTTCCGAGGCGTAGAGTTCGGCCAGGTCAAGCTGCGCCACGGGAGCTGAAACCGTGGCCGATGGCTTGGCGGCGATCTGGTTGTAGAGGTCGATGGCTTCGTTGTCGCGGGAGGTTTGGTGGTAAAGGCCGGCCAGCGCCAGCTTGGCCAGGTTCGAAAGATTGCGGTCCCAGGAGTGCGATGCGGCCGTCAGCTCAGTCTCGGCCGACCCGTTCTGGCCCAGTTCCACATAGGTCACGCCGGCAAAGTAGTGGGCCCTCGAGCCCTCGGGCAGCCAGCCAAAATCGTGGGCCACGGCTACAAACTCCCGATTCGCCTCTTTGGCGCGGTCGGCCGCGGTTGCGTAGACGCCCGGCTCCGGCGGAACTCCCGGTTGCGCCAGCGGCGAGGTATAAACATCCAGGGCCGCGCCCAGGGCAGCGTTGGCCGCCGACGAGCGCCAGGCCCCATAAATCCAGCCGCCAACGATCAGAACAAGAATCGCTCCTGCGGTGATCGCCCAGCGCACTACGCTGGTTTGATGCTCGCCAATCCAACTGGCGCTCGAGACGGCGGCTTGGGCAAATCGGTCGTTCTTAAGGGCGCGACGGGTTCGTGTATCCACAGGTTTCTTATGTCCTTCGTCGATTGACTTGCAGGCGGGTCCGAACAGGTGAGGGCAGCGCTACTGCAACCCAATTAGTTTATCAGCGCGGTTTCGGCAGGGGCAAACCAGGCGGGAATCAATCGCCGCTCCAAATCCGCGCTCCCCGCATTTTTCCGGCGCGACAATCACTAAGCGGACTTCCGGCGCTGGCGGGAAACCCGGGAGGCCGGCTGGATGCGGACCCCTCCCACTTTCTTTCCGCCTAAAGAGCTGTGAACCATAAACGCGGATCGGGTGAGTCGCGCAGCCTGGGCCCGGCTGTCGATCTCTGAAAGCTGGCTTTCGCGGGCGGTGATATTAAACCGAACCGTCTTCTCCGGCTCGGCCGCATCCACCAGAAAGGCGACGGCTCCCCTCATCGCCGGGTCATGGCCAAGGTCATCGAGGGTGGAAGGATCGGGCAACGCTTCGCCGTCTTCCAGCATGCCGGCGATATGCAAGGAGAGTGCTTCGGCCGCCATGCGGCGCGCCTCTTCGAGCGACGATCCCGCCGTAATGCATCCCGGAAAATCGGGAAAGCTTACGCCGTAGTCCGATCTTGCGTCTTTGTGGAGATATGCGATGTATTCCATGGGTGGCAGCCTACCTCAATTTGATGCCGGCCTGCTTCTCAATCGAGCGAAGGGTCCCAACAGGCACATCCTTGCGCGGCGACGGTACCGTGACACGTCCCGGTTTCGTCGCATGCTTGAATTGCTTGTGGCTCCCAACGTGAGCAACCTCGTACCATCCACCGTCCTTCAGCCTCTTGACGATCTCGCGGCTGTCCATCGCTTCCCTGCGCTCTTTCGCTCCCATCAATAATACACACTCGATACACACTTGGCAAGAGCCAACCGTCTCCCGGCGCAAGCCGAAACTCAGCCCCGCCAGGCCGTGCCAGCTTGCCGCGCCGCGCCCGGAACGGTAGGCTTAAGGCATGTACGAGGACTTCCACGTCGCCGACCGCTGGAGCGGCGAAGA
>PLSB01000136.1:0-4231 GCA_003165005.1 Acidobacteriaceae bacterium
CCAAGGTCAAGGCCCTGCGCGGCGTTCGGCGCTCGGCAACCCCGGCTCCAGTCGCGGCCCCGATTGCGGCTCCGGTCGCGCCTCCGACTCCGGCTGAGGCTCCAGTTGAGGCAGTGGCTGAGGCAGCGGCAGTGGAAGCGGCTGTTTAACCAGTGAACAGTCGTCAGTGAACAGTGGTCAGTAAATTGCCGGTCAACGGTTACTGACCAATGACCACTGTAAACGATGATGCAGCGTTCCGGCCTGCGCCTGTTTGGCCGCCTCCGGAACCCAAGAGAGTGATGAGGAAACAGCATGTCTGATGAAATGCAAGTAAAGGCGCCCGAAAGCAGCGCGCCCGCAGCACCCCAAGCCTACGGCTCGGGTTCAGGCCACAGCTCCGGCCCCCGCACCGGCGGACGGCCCGCAGGTGGACCGGGCGGAAGGCCATCCGGCGGACCCGGCGGACGCGGCAAGTTCTTTCGCCGCAAGAAGGTGTGCAAGTTCTGCACCGAGAAGCTCGACGCCATTCCTTACCGCGACGTAAGGCTGCTGCAGCAGTTCGTCGCCGAGCGTGGCAAGATTGTGCCGCGGCGTTTGACCGGTGTTTGCACCACGCACCAGCGCCGCCTCACCCGCGCCATCAAGCAGGCCCGCAACATCGCGCTGCTGCCGTTCGCCACCAGGCACTAAGCCCGGAGTTACCGGGCGACAACTCGCGACCTGCGGAGTTGCCGCACCTGTGCCTGACTTGTGAGGTAGCGAAACGACTGCATGCCGGTCGAGTTTTGTATCAGGGCACGACTTCAGTCGTGCCGAAAATGGCGCAAAATGGTCCGGGGCTTTAGCCCCTGCCACGCGTCCAAAAATTTGGAGAATTTCCATGGAAGTAATTCTGAAGGAAGACGTAGCCAACGTTGGCTTTCGCGGAGAAGTGGTCAAGGTGGCCGACGGCTACGCGCGCAACTATCTTTTGCCGCGCAAGCTGGCCATGCAGGCCACCGCGGCCAACAAGGCCGTGATCGAGCAGATGAAGGCCTCGGCCGCGCGCCGCTCCGCCACGGAGAAGGCGCAAGCCGAGCTGCTGCTGGCCAAGCTTGAGCCCGTGGTCCTGAGCTTTACCCGCAAGGCCGGCGAGCACGGCCATCTCTTTGGTTCGGTCACCTCGTCCGACATCGCCGCGGAGCTTGCCAAGCAGGGCTTCGAGATCGATCGCCGCAAGATCCAGCTCGGCGACGCCATTAAGGGCCTGGGAGACTTCAAGGTGGCCATCCGCCTGCACCGCGAAGTCACCGCGCGCGTCACGGTCAAGGTTCTGGCCGAAGTCACCGCGGAAGACGTGGCAGCGGCGGCGGCAGCGGCAGCCGCGCCCGCTGCCGAACCAGCCGCCGAAGAAGCCACGGCAGAGTAGTTCCTGCCCTGCCCGAGTGTCCGCCTCTCGGTTCGCCGAGAGGCGGCAATCGCTCATAGTCCAATCGCCGGCGCGATGCAACAGCCAACCTGCGAACTCGCCACGTCGCGACCGCGACGCCGACTCGCCGCCTTTGTCTCTCAGCATCCATACCGGAAGCGAGCGCAAGCCAGTCGAGACGAAATGCTCGCGGCTTGCATGGGAGCGCAAGCCATCATCCCTCCGCCTTCCTCACCGGCGCCCGCAAGATGGTCTTGAGTTTCGCCGCCTCAACCCGCCGCGGGTCCGACAGGTAGATCTCGTGATGTGCGCCAGCGATGCGCAGCCCCTGCCTTTCAGCAAAAGCCCGCATCGTCGCCATCGTCTTGCCTTCGTTCTCGTACGCGCCCACGTGCAATGCCTGCACGCACAGCTCTTCGTTGAGCGAGGACAATTCCACCCGTTGCGCGCCAGCGCCTTTTTCGCTTCCGCGCTTCATCAAGGTCTCGATCGCCTGGCTGACGTCTTTCTGCGTGACGAACTTCGGCGTGCGAATCATCAATTGCCAGGTCCACTGTTCTTTGTCAGGCATGGCGTCATCCCAGTTCATATTCGGCCACAGAGCTTCGAGTTTCGACACCGCGTAGTCTTGTTTGCCGGCAAACTTGCGCGCCATCTTGACCGTAAAGGCCACTCCATAGAGCGCGCCAATGGCATCGCTGAACGCTCTCCCGCCCGGCGCGCCCCGCCCCTCGATGCTCAAATAAACCGCCGGCCCCATCTCAATCAGTGCGGGCTTCGCGGTCGCCGCATACTCCTTCTTGTTGTCCTTCAAGAGATCGACTTTCTCTTGCGTAGCCATCTTCACTCCCTCGCACTCTTGGCGCGTTCCTGCAACGGCGCATAGATGTCCGTCAGCAATTCCTCCGGCGGCGTGCTCTCGGGATCGTTGACATAAACCTCGAAGCACGGAGTGTTGCCGAGCTCGTATCCGCTGCGCGGCATCCACTGCCCCAGAAACTCCGTGTAGGTGCGCCCCAGCTGGTCGTAAGGGCCGGTGTGTGTAGTCACCGCATAAGCGCCGCCGGCCACGGTTTCAACGCCAATTTCGCCGCTCGGCGAGAACTCCTCGCCCACCGTCAGGCAGGCATCGTAGCGAATCTTGGCGGGCGGCGTCACCTCCGGGTCGTCGTGGCAAACGCCCAACGTCATGGGATTGCCCGCCAGGTAGCCATCCTTGCCCATCACGGTCAGGAACTGGTCCCAGGTTTTGCCCACCTCGTCGTACGGTCCCACGTGGCGCATGAACGCCACGCGCATGGGTTGCAACTGCTTGATCTCGACCTTCATACTCCCTCCTCGATGGAGCGTGCGAAAGCGCACGGTGATGGGCTTGTGGAAATGGATGCCCGACGGGGCTTCCGCCAATTCCCGCTGGCGAGCCAAACGGAACTCGGAAGGCGCCGCGCCAAAGACGGTTTTGAACGAACGCGTAAATGCCTCGTGGCTGTCGTAGCCGGCTGCGAGCGCGATCTCCACTACCGAAGCCGAACCCAGCTTGAGCTGGGTGGCGGCCCGCTCCAGACGCAAGCGGCGCACGTATTCACCCACCGATTCGCCCACCATCCCTTTGAAGACCCTGTGAAAGTGGTAGGCAGAGAAGCAAGCCACCCCAGCCAGCTCCCCGAGCGGCATCGGCTCATCCAAATTCTGCTGGATGTAGACCAGAACCCGCAGCATTCGCCGCTTGTAATCGTCAAGAGTGACCGTTCTCATCGTGCAATCAAATCCTAGACCAGAGAGAAGGAATCAGCTTGACGATTCTTGCTGATTTGCGGCCCAAAATGCACCCGGCGCCGCTATAAATCCGGCAAGGAAACAGTGCTCAGTTTCCCACCCTTTTCCGCAAGAAAACGCGGAAAAGGATGGGGCACGGCGGCTGTATTTTATTACCGCATCAATAATGGCAGAAAGACCCGATGGGTAAATGAAGAGCAGCCGGAGCTTACCGCTTCCGGGCGCGTTCCCGTTGCAGCTCGCGATACAGATCGCTCTTTGACCGGCCCAATTCCCGCGCCAGCCGCTTGAGCGCTTCCTTCTCGTCGATCCCGCCTTCGGCCTCGATCCGCGCAACGCGGGCGGCAATCTTTTCGTGCGCGGCTTCTGAGCCCTCCGCGTTGCCGGACGATGCAGCCGGTCGCGGCGCTTCGACGAGCAGTGTAATCTCGCCGCGGATGCGGTCGCGGCTCGCGAGTTCTTTGCGCACCGCGGCCACGGTGCCGCGAATGAACTCCTCGTGCACCTTGGTCAGCTCTCTTGCAACCACTGCGCGGAGCAGACCACCCCAGAGTTCTTCAATGTCTGCAAGCGTTTCGAGAATCCGGTGCGGCGCTTCGTAGAAAATCAGAGTCCGCGGCGTTGCGCGGGGATCGGATTGCGCCGCCGCGGCAAGATCTTCGAGGAAGGTACGCCGCGCGCCGGCTTTCTCCGGCAGGAATCCGAGGAAGTGAAAGTCTTCGGCGGGAAGTCCCGATGCGATGAGTGCGCTGATGGCCGCATTCGCGCCGGGAATGGGAACGACGGGCACTCCCGCGGCGATGGCCTCGCGCACCAGCCAACCGCCGGGATCGCTGATGGCCGGCGTTCCCGCGTCGCTGACCAGGGCGATACGTTCCCCAGCCTTGAGCGCCTCGACCAGCTCGGCCGCGCGCTCGCGCTCGTTGTGCTCATGGCAACTGACGGTTTTTTTCTCGATTTGGAAATGATTCAGAAGTTTTTGGGTCTGGCGGGTGTCTTCGCAGGCGATGCGATCCACGCTACGAAGAACTTCGAGCGCGCGAAGCGTGATGTCGCCGAGGTTGC
>PLSB01000136.1:4324-25925 GCA_003165005.1 Acidobacteriaceae bacterium
CTGTGAACTACGAACTGCGAACTACAAACTGCACTTACGATTCGTCCGCTTCCCGGCGCTCGATGCGCCGCTGTTCAGCGAGCAGCGCCATGGAGTTCATCAGATTCTGCACGCTGACCACGCCCACCACGCNNTAGCCGTTGCCGTCGTTGCGCAGCGCATCCACAATACGCTGCCGCGAGATGATGCCCACCAGTTGCGGACCGCGCACCACGGGAAACTCCTCCTGCAGCGAGTGCACGCAGCGATAGAGTGCATCGGCGAGCGTGTCGGAGGGCGAGAGCGTGGCAAAATCCGTGAGCATGACCTCGCGCATGCGCACCGTGTCCACGACCGACTGAAAGAAGATGCCCTGATCCTCGACTTGCGCGCCGATCATGATGAACAGACCGGTGAGGATCAGCCAGGGCTCGTGCACCAACATGCCGCCCAGCATGGCGATGAGCGCCAAACCCTGGCCCAGGCCGGCGGCGGCTCGGCCCGCGGGCGCCATTCCGTGGGTGCGCGCGAAGGCATTGCGGATAAGACGGCCGCAGTCGAGCGGGTAGGCCGGCACCAAGTGCAGGAGGCCAAGAAAGATCTGCATCCAGACCAGGCTGCGCAACAGACTCTCGGTCGCGACCAGGGGGGGGGCGAAGAGGCGGACTTCACTGCTGGCGCCCAGAATGGCCGCGGCGGCAGCAAGGCCGGCACAGAGGTTGGCGATCGGGCCGGCAAGCGCCAAAGCAAATTGTCCGCTGCCGGTGTTTGCTGTTTCCTGGCTCTTCGGGTTGGCATAGGCGAACAGTCCGCCGATGGGCAGCAGCAGGATGGCGCGCAGGCGCAGCCCCAGCCACGCAGCAACCAACAGGCGGGCAGTCTCGCGCACGGCAACGGCCGCCACCAGCAGGACGAAGAGAGCCAGTCCGCGCGGCAGGCCTTGCGGGCCGCCCATGGCAAAGAGCACCAGCACCAGGAGCGGGAAGAAGATGTGGACGCGAAGCTCCACGCCCATCCACCGGCCAAACGGAATCGACCAACCGCGCATTCTTCGATTGTAGAGGGTCGGGGCGAAAGGCAGCTTCCAGCTATTAGCTTTTAGCTGTTAGCTTGCCGCGGCGCGAGGCCGTGAATCGCGAATCGTGGATTGTGATCCGTGATCAGCGTTCCATAGACCGGCTGTCTGCTGTTTGCAGTCCGCTGTGAGTTATGCTGGTGAGCGATGCGCATCGTTGCCGGAACCTATCGCTCGCGAAGACTGGAGGCGCCGCCGGGCTTGAGCACGCGGCCCACCAGCGACCGCCTGCGCGAGACGCTCTTCAACGTGCTGGCCCCGCGCATCAAAGGAGCGGATGGGGGCGCCGCGTTTCTGGATCTCTATGCAGGCTCCGGCGCGGTGGGCCTGGAGGCGCTGAGCCGTGGCGCCGCGAAGGTGACGTTTGTGGAACGGGCGCCGGCGGCGCTCAAAGTTCTGCGCCGCAATCTGGAGCAACTGGGCATCGCAAGCGGGTTCGAAGTGCGCGCCGAGAGCATGGCGGCATTTCTGCGTTCATCCGCAAATACAACTCCAAAGCCAGGACCCCACGAAGTGGTTTTCCTGGATCCGCCGTACGATGCGATCGAGGAGTATGCGGCTACGTTGGGAATGCTGGGCGCGGCGCAAGGCATTCTCGCGCCGGGAGCACTGGTGGTCGCCGAGCACCGGCGCAAGCAGACACTCGAGGAGCAGTATGGCTGCCTGAAGCGGACGCGGTTGCTCGAGCAGGGCGATGCCGCGTTGAGCTTCTATGAGGCAGGTTCCGCGCTGCCGGATCGGGCGCCTGATGGCATTCCGTGATCGCGGGAAGCGACAGCCGGAAGTTTTGCACCTTCACCTGTGAGCGGAATCACTTTCAACTGCATTGACAGCAGAACATAGTAAGAGAAAAATGGCGGAGCGATGCAATTCGGGTCGTTTGATGCACTCTACGGAGGGAACGTGAAAGACGCAGTAAGGATTCAGGCTTTGGCGGCTTTGGTTTTTCTGGGCGCGAGCGGATTTCTGGCGGGTTGCAAGCCGGCTCCCGAACTGACGCAGGACCAGGCAAAGGCCATGATTCAGGCCAAGTACGATAAGGATCCCGGCACGGTGTTCAACATTGCGATCAACGATGTCGGCATGCAGAAAGGCGTGCACGCCAACTATTGGGCTGGCGTCAAGCGCTATCCCAACGGCTACTGGGGCGATTTCAAGCTCACGCCGGATGGAGCCAGGGTTGTCAAGCTGCCCAAGGGCGGCGATACGATCCAGTGGCGGCCGGACAGCCCGAAGGATCCAAACTACTCGGTCGTCGTGGTTCCCCTGGTCACCTGCAAACTCAAGGAGCGCGGCCTTGGCGACGTGCAAACACTTGTCGACACAAGGACCGCGGCCTTCATGGAAGACGTAGACCTTAGCAACTTGCCGGAGCCTTTGCAGGACATTGCGCAAAACCCCTTCAACAAACTCAGTTCGCAACGCGTGGCGACGTTCACGCTGGTGAACGGAGCCTGGACTCTCGAATCGATCCAGTAGCAAACAACACAGCGCGCCCAATAAACACGCTGGCCGGATACGAG
This sequence comes from Acidobacteriaceae bacterium, assembly GCA_003165005.1. Classification (GTDB taxonomy): domain Bacteria; phylum Acidobacteriota; class Terriglobia; order Terriglobales; family Acidobacteriaceae; genus Telmatobacter. Next base: position 6,902 of record PLSB01000136.1, read on the forward strand.
ATTGTATCCGGCCAGCGTGTTTCTGCTTGAATGAAACCCCGTTGCTTACTGCGGCGGTGCGCTGGGCGGTGCACCCGAAGGAGTGCCGGCCGGTGGCCCGGAGGGCCTATCGGGCGGAGGTCCGCCCATCGTGCCGCCAATATTCACAGCGGTTGCAGTAAAAACTCCATTCTTGAGGGCGCCCTCCACGCGAACCGTGTCGCCCACCTGAATATCAGCGAGGGTCACGGGATCGCGGCGGCGGCGGAAGCTCGTGTTCTCATCGGCCAGAACCGCGTGCGGGGCGTTGTCGAGCGCGCCGGTCAGCGTGATCGTAGTGCCGTTGATGGCCGCTACCTTGCCTTCGAGCCAGGTCTTGCCGTAGTTGGCCGCCATCTCTTCAATGTGCTTGGCTGCTTCGGGGTCGAGTTCGACAATGCGCGTCGCGGCCACCGACTTCGCCGTTGTGTCGATTTCGCCGGCCGCGCGAATGGCATCGCCGACCTTGATGTCGGTGGCCTTGATCTCCTGTGGAGGATTGCCGCCGCCCATCCCCTGGCCGCCAGCCCCACCACCCCCGCCCGGACCGCGCATGCCGGCCGGTTGCTTGGTGATGCGGGTGTTAGCGCTGAAGTGGACGGTATAGACCTCACCCATCTCGGTCTTGACGGTGCAGTGATCCGCGGCAACCTCCGTGACGGTGCCCACCACGCCGCGGCCCATCATGCCGCCGCGGCCGCCATAGCCTCCGCGTTGACCCCAGCCGCCGCCATTTCCGGGGCCGGAATCCTGACCCGCGGGCGGAGCGGAACCCGGACCCTGAGCGATGGCGGTTGCAGCGAGTGCAAGAACGGCGAGGATTGCAGACAAAGAATAGAGTTTCATTCAATCTCCCAGGGCGGCGCGAAAGCCAGCCTGTTCGATAGACGAGTCAATCGCAGCGGAAGACTCGACACGGTCTTGTCGCGCCGCTGCTCGATCGTTCAATTGTGCTGTTCGGCAAGAAGTTGCTTGAAGGCTGGGTTGTCGCGAAGGCTGACGAACTGGCTGTCCGTTTCAATCTTCTTGCGCGTGGTAAAGCCCTCGTCCAGCGCCATGCGCAGATACTGGAGAGCGCAATCGGTGTAGCCGGCGCGCGCGCAACCTGCCGCCATGTAGTAGTTCATGGCGCCCCGCTCCTTCACATTGGAGGGATCCTCCACCGTGGGACCATTGTGATCCGCAAAGATCTCCGGATTGATGGCGAGGGCCTGCTGATACGCCTCCCAGCCCTTGTTGTATTTGTGTTCGGCCAGCAGATTGGTGCCGTAGTTCTTGAGAACGATCGCCGACTTCGGGTCGAGCTTGATCGCCTTGCGGTACATGCGATCGGCTTGCCCAAATGCCTTGAGCGAAGCGTAGACCGTGCCGAGATTATTCAGCACCTGAGCATTCTCGGGATCGAGCTGGAGCGATTCCTTGTAGCAGCGTGTCGCGTCCTTTGGGTTGAACATCAACTGGTAGGCGATGCCCATTTTGTTCCAGAGGCCGGCCGTCATCTGCGGCGCCTTGGCGTAGGCGGCAATGGCGGCCTGGTAGCGCTGATGCGCGACCAGCGAATCGCCAAGTTGCTCCGGAGTGGGTGGCGTTTGCGGCGGGATTGCGGACGCTGCTGGCGGGGTTTGGCTTGTCGCCGGGGCCGGCTGCGCCCTGGATGCGCCCAGAGAGATTGCGAGCAAGAGCAGGAAAAAGAAACATCGGCTTGCCTTAAGCCCGCGCATCATGCCTCCTGTCGAGCCGGGGCGAGTCAAAAATCCCTGGAGTGGAAGCGATTCATCTAACGAATCATCCACTGCTAAGGCAACATTAGAGCACTATTGCAGAGCGAACGAAAGGTGCTGGGGGTTACCAGGGGTTAACCCATCGTTACGGGCTGGCCGAAATTTCCCTTTCGGGCGGTGCAACATTGGGTATATTGCGACGCGCCTTGCGCAATTGCAGTGACGCGCGGCATACTCCGCCCATCTGCCATGACGCCGCGCATGTTCATGTAAGTTATTGGTAAATAAGTGTTTACTTCTTACTTTCCTACGAGCCGCTCCATGAGCGCGTCAAAATCCTCCAACCGGGCGTACTCGATGATCACCTTGCCGCGGCCGTTGTGGTCGTCGATCATGACCTTCAATCCGAGGGCGCTTTGCAGTTGCTCCTGTGCGTCGCGCACGTTCGGATCGACGGGCCGCTCTGCTTTCGGCTCCTTCCTGGCCTTGCGGCTGGGGTCGATGAGCCCTTGCACGTAGTTCTCGGTCTGACGCACCGACATGGAGAGCGCCGCAATGCGCTGCGTGGCCTTTTCCATCTCCTCGGCGTTTTCCAGGGCCAGCAGTGCACGAGCGTGGCCGAAAGAGAGTTCACCGGCCTCGACGCGCGCTTGCACTGCATGTGGTAACTTCAATAGACGCAGGAAGTTAGAGACTGTTGCACGGTCTTTTCCGGTGCGTTGCGCCATCTGCTCCTGGGTCATGTGGAAATCGCGCGCCAGGCGTTCGAAGGCCCGCGCCTGCTCCATCGCGTTCAGGTCGGCGCGTTGCAGGTTCTCGACGATGGTGATCTCCATCGCCTGCTCGTCGGAGACCTGACGCAGAATGGCGGGAACCGTGTTTTTGCCGGCGAGCTTTGAAGCCCTCCAGCGCCGTTCGCCCGCGATCAGTTGAAAACGCCCGCTTGCCAAGGGGCGAACCAACACCGGCTGCACCACGCCATTCGCGGCAATGGAGGCGGCCAACTCCGCCAGTTGCTCCTCGTTGACGTGGGAGCGCGTTTGAAAGGGGTTGCGTTCGATCAGGTCGATAGGGATCTCGCGCGGTCTCCCGCCTTCGGCTTCGCCTGTGGAAGCAGTTGCTGGACGAGGAAGCAGGGAATCGAGGCCTTTGCCGAGTGCGCGGCGTCTAGGGTCGGGAGGAGCGAGATTTGTCATAGAGAATCCTTCGTGGTAGCAGTGCCTGCGTTGCAAACCGAAATCAGTCAACGATTTGTGCGGGCGCCTAACCTTGCCCGCGTCTTTGTCCTGCGGCCAAGGCGGGTCGCACGATCAACGGCCGCGCCCGGAGTTTCACGAGTATGGCCAGAAGCTCACCTTGGCTTGCGTGCGCACGGACGCCACCGTCTTGCGCTCCGCCGCTCGCGGACTTTCGATCTGGTTACGCGCCAGGAACTCGCCGGTCATCTCGAAGTAGGCTTCGGCGCCGCGCGAGCGCGGATCGTAGAGCGCCACTGGCTTGCCGTGGCTTGGCGCCTCCGCAAGACGCACATTCCGTGGAATCACCGTGCGATAAAGGATCTCGCGAAAATACTCGCGGAGCGTCTCAGTCACCTGCTGCGCCAGGTTGGTGCGATCATCGTACATGGTCAGCAGCACGCCCTCGATCGTCAGCTCCGGGTTGTAGGCGGCGCGCACGCGTTCCAAGGTCGAGACCAGCTCCGAGATCCCTTCCAGAGCAAAATACTCGGCCTGCAGCGGCACAATCAGTGTTTGCGCCGCGCAGAGAACGTTCAGCGTGAGCAGGTCCAGGGCCGGCGGACAATCCAGAAAGATCAGGTCGTAGCTGCTCTCGATGGGCTCGAGAGCGCGCCGCAGGCGAAGCGCCCTGTCCTCCGCGCCCGCCAGCTCGATGTTGATGCCGGTCAGGTTCTTCGAGCCCGGGAGCAGCCACAGGCGCTCGATCTCCGTGGGCAGGATCGTCTGCTCTGCCGGACTCTCGCCGGCAAGCACCTCGTAGATAGAACGGCGGTCATCGTCGCGCTGAAGGCCCAGCCCCGACGAAGCGTTGGCCTGCGGATCGCAGTCAACCAGGAGCGTCTTCAATCCCTCCAGAGCGAGGCACGCAGAGAGATTGATGGCCGTGGTGGTCTTGCCGACGCCACCCTTTTGATTGACAATTCCGACGATCTTTCCCATGGCATTCCAGAGTAAAGGGAAAGCGCGCGGCGCGCACAGCGACTTGCGTTGTGGGAAACCAAGCACAGCTGTGGAAACCTGCCGGAGGGCCGGGCTGTTGGCGGGAGGCAAACGCTTGTGGAGAAAGAGCTTTGTCTCCAGCGCGAAAGTTGTAGTTTGGGCGAGTCGAAAACCGGCCGCATGGTGGAAAACTTTAGTGTGTTGAGGTCGATTTTGTGTTTTTTATCTCGGCAGTTTCGTTTCGGCACTCGGCCCAAATTGGGTTGAAGCCGGCATCGCGTTCCACGTGGAACAGGCAATTCACCTACGAATGCGCCACGGCTCATCTGTGCCCCCGTGTTCCACGTGGAACCAAGCTTGGAACCGAGAACCCTGCAGCACAAGAGGCCGAATCGCGCTCTCTTCTAACGCCGTCCTGATCCGATTCCGCTAACTTTCTTGTTTGCTTCACCTGGCCCCTCAAGTAAACTCATTCATGAAATCCGGAAAGAAGGTACGCGTGGATTTCCCGAACGCATTCATCGGCAGAAAGACCCAACCCTCCGCCAGAGACCTCGCAGCAGCGCTTGGCGACTCGCTCGATGCCTGGAACGAGCTGACCGCCTGGCTCACAGGCAAAGGCATCTCCACGAAGGAGTGGCACTCGATCTCGCCCAAGTACGGCTGGGCGATTCGACCCAAGCTCAAATCCAGAACCATTCTTTACATGGGTCCATGCGCCGGCTGTTTCCGCGTTTCTTTCGTTCTTGGCGATCGCGCCGTGGCAGCGGCCAACGCAAGCGACCTGCCGAAAGCTATTTTGAAGGAGATAGCCGGGGCGCGGCGTTACGCCGAAGGGACCGGCATTCGGCTGCTCGTTAAGTCAACCGAAGATCTTGCGTCCATCCGCACGCTGGTCGACATCAAGTTGCAGAACTGACGCGCCGCCCCAGCGCAAGAATGCGGTCGCTTCCGAATGGCAGCGACACCGGTTCATTCCACGAGATCTCCGCTCCTGCCGCGCTTCGCAAGGTAGCGATCTCAGCGCCCGTTGTCATCAGCGCCAGCCAGCCGCCGGGCGCGACGAGCCCAACGGCCGAAGCAACGGCCTTTGGCATCCGATCGACTGCCCGCAACACGACGCAATCAAAGGCGGCACGAAGCACCTCGGCCCGCCCCGCATGAACCGTCGCATGGATCCCGAGCACGCGCACGGCCTCCTGCAAAAACGCCGCCTTCTTGCCCTGCGATTCCGCCAGCGTCACGGCAATCTTTGGCCGGCACAGCGCAATCGGAATCCCCGGCAATCCTGCGCCCGATCCAAAGTCGAGCAAAGTTCCAATCCCTTCCGGTAATGCGCGTTCAACTGCAATGGATTCAATGAAATGCAGCGAAAGAATTCCCTCTTTGTCGCGGATCGCACTCAAATTCAGGCGCTCATTCCAGCGAATAAAGAGCGAAAGATACGTCTCGAACCGGCCTGCCGTCTCCTCGTCCAGCGACGCCAAGCCAGCCGCCGTCAAAAGCGCATTCAGCCGTGCACTCGTCTCGCTTGGACTCATCGTCTATTGTCCACTATCGGGGTCCACTATCGGGACGTTCCCGGCGCTCTCGATTTGCGGCGGTTGCCACGCCGCGGCCGCTTGCACAAACGCAGCAAAGAGCGCCCGGGAAAACTCGCTTTGCGCGTACGTCCGCTCAGGATGCCACTGCACTCCCACGACAAAGTGATGGGGCGCGTCGAGCTCCACCGCTTCAATCACGCCGTCGCCCGGCGAAACCGCGCTCACACGCAAATTGTCACCCGGTGCGCGAATCGCCTGGTGGTGGCTGGAATTCACCTCCACTCCGCCCGCTTCCGCCGCCGGCACAATCCCTTTCAACCGCGATCCCTCCGCAAGCTCCACCGCATGCGCCTTCACCACCTCGCGTCCAGGCCGATGATTCACCGCTGTCTTCAGGTCCTGAACTAACGCACCTCCGCGCCACACGTTCAGATTTTGCGTGCCGTGGCAGATGGCGAGGATGGGCTTGCGCAGGTTGAATGCGTCTTGCAGCAGCAGCTCATCGGCCGCGGTGCGGGCGGGATCGTCGTCCGCGCACTCCGGCTCGCGCGACTCGCCGTAGCGCTCGGGGTCCACGTCGAACTTGCTGCCCGGCAATAGAATGCCTTCGACGCCGGCCAGCAGTTTCGCTACGCGCTCCTGGGTCTCGTTGAGCGGCACCACCACCGGCTCCGCTCCCGCGGCCTTCAGCGCTGCGACGTACTGCGGCAGGGCCCGGTGGTTGTATTCGGGGTCGCTGCTGGTGGGTTCGGGGATCGCGATGCGGACGGGCATGGTGCCAGTTTAAGGCTCGTACTGGAGAATTCCAATGATGGTGCGGTCTCCGGTTGGCCGGTGATACGCCCAGGGCTCGAGCCGGTTCTATAGGTGACTCGGCGATCTATTGGCGGCTGACACTGCTTCCGGCTAATTAGGCGTGCTAAGGCTTTTCTCTTTCTTGCAGGCGGCGACTGCATCCAATGCCGAGCCTACATCATGCACTTTAGTGCTGTAATCGCCCATTGGGAAGTGCCATTGGAGGGTGGAGGCTTTGCGCAACGCGGCTACATCTCTGTCATTCGGCAGAAGTACCAGGACCAGATTGTTCCACTTCCATCCTTTAAGCGACAGCGGTGGCTGGGAGTCGATCTGGAGAGTCAATCCTGTATCCTCTCCCCAGAAGTTCCAGTCTTTGCGGCCGGCAATGAGTATGACTTGATCTTTGTTGTTGAGGGTGACAAACGTGTCGACTTCATCGCCCTTTAGACGCGCGGCGCAACCCGCGGCCACATCAACAGATTCCCACTCATTGGGTAATGAAAACGATGGTTCGTGTCGTCCGGCCATTTCGGCCTTTGTAGGTTCGCCAACACAGTGTCGCACTGCATCGATTGCCGAAGGTATGTTGGGAATTGAGAATGAGTAATCGGTCCCTCTAATGGTCAGGACGAGAGGCCCGTCTTTTTCGAGCAAAGCGTCTACCTCATCGTCAATGGTGATGCCGTAAATCCGATCGGCTACGCGAGCCGTGCGCTTGAGCTTTTCGGTTCCGGCCTTACCTAATGAGATGATCTCCTCATGTTTGTCCTGGTCGAAGGTTTGCGACGAGACAGTCAGGGTTAGAAGACCGCCCAGAGCATCGATTGTTAGCGCGTTCGGCCCATCATTGTTCCAGGTCGCCACACAGGCTTTGACTTCCTGCCCTCGGCCGGTTTCATTCGCTATTGTCCAACCCGGTACTGAATCGGTCTCGGCGCTTACGACTGGCACTCCGCACAAGACCGCTATGGCAGACGCAAGAACAAAGGCGAAGCTTAGCACCTTCATGCTTTCCACCTTTCCCCGACGCACCAGCCTATCACTTCACGACTGCGATTTTGCGACATTGGGTTGCCGTACAGGTGAGGTAGGACGTTCGCGAGGTGCAGCACTCGGTGACCAGATTGCAGTCGGATTGTCGGCGATCTGGAAATAAGCGGGATTTTCTGCCGCCGCGAGCGTTCGAAGCAACCGCAGATCCTTCGTCGCTGCGCTCCTCAGGATGACAACACATGGGAGCGGCACAGGGCGCTGCTGATTTGAGATCGCGAGTGGTGGGTGCCTATCCGGAGATTGCGACGCCGCTTTATGCTTGTCATCCTGAGGCGAAGCCGAAGGATCTGCGGTTGCGTTTCCGGCCCCAGCAGTTCGGCGTACTATGAAGGCGCATGCACGAGGGCTCCTACTTCACGTACATCATGGCCAGCCGAAGCCACACATTCTACATCGGCGTCACCGGCGATCTGCAGAAGCGAATCTTCGAGCACAAATGGAAGGAGCACGAGGGATTCACGGCGCGCTACAACTGCGATCGCCTGGTCTGGTTTGAACGGCATCAGGACGTGCGGCGGGCCATTGCGCGTGAGAAGGAACTGAAGGGCTGGCTGCGCTCAAAGAAGATTGCGCTGATCGAGTCAGTGAATCCGGCGTGGGTCGATTTGAGCCGCGAGTGGTACGACTGCGATCATGCCGATTATCGCCGGGCGCTTGACCACATGGAGAGCTAGAAGCAACCGCAGATCCTTCGTCGCTGCGCTCCTCAGGATGACAACGCTCCCGGGGTTGGGGTTGCTTTACGAGACAGCTGCCGGGGCGTTGTCCGCTGCCCGCGCGGACTCTTTCAGCATGGCTTCGATCGCTTCTCGCAGGCGGTCGGTTAGTTCGCCGGTTTGGCGCACTGTCATTCCTTTGGTTTCGATGGGGTCGCCGACTTGCAGGGTCAGCTCGCCGGGATAGAGATGACGAGTGTGAATGGGCAGCAGATCGTAAACGCCCTTGAGCGCGATCGGCACCAGCGGCGCCTGCGCGCGAATCGCCAGGTACGCCGCGCCTGAAAGGAACGGCCGCAGAGCCCCGTCCGAAGTTCGCCCGCCCTCAGGAAAAACCACCAGTGGCATGCCGCCTCGCAGCGCCTTCACCGCACCGCCCAGACTCGAGAGCGTCGCGTGCGGATTCCCGGTATCAATCGGCATCTGCCCGGAGCGCTCGAGATACCAGCCAATGAACGGCCACTGCCAGAGTTCCTTCTTCGCCAGGATACGGAACTGGAAGGGCAGCGCGGCAAAAAGCACCGGAATGTCCATGTACGAAGTGTGATTCGGGGCATAGACCGCAACCGGATGCTTTTCCAGATTCCCGGCGCCTTCCACCTTCAACCTCGACAGCAAAACCCGCACCACACCGCGCGCCCAAAGCCGCGCAATCCCGTGTTGCACGCGCCCCTTCTTGTCCACGAATGAGACCAGGAGTGCCGCGCTCCCGCAGGCCGCAGTCCACAGCATCAGGATCGGCATCTGCAGCACATTGCTCCGCCAGCGATGGAGCCGCGGCACCGGATTGGGACGCGCGCTCATGGTTGTTCGCCCTTTCCCGCCAAAAGCCCCGCCATCAGCATGGTCCGCGCCTCGCCTACAAGGTACACCGATCCCGAGACCACCACCACGCCACTCGCCGCCATTTCTTGCGCATTCTCGAGCGCTTCCTCGACCGAACCCGCCGCAACCGCGGCTGTCCCCGTCGCCCTGGCCGCCGCCAGCAAATCCTCTTGAGCCGCGGCGCGGGCAAAATGGATCGGCGCCACAATCACCCGGTCGAAGAGCGGAAACAGAATCCCGGCCATCTCCCCGAGCGGCTTGTCGCGCAGGCAACTGAAAACCAGGATCCGCGGTTCTCTGCCCTCCAGAATGCTCCGCAGTCCCGCGCGCAATGCCCACGCGCCGGCCGGATTGTGCGCCACGTCCAGCACCCACTCGGTGCAACCCACGGTCATCCGCTCCAGGCGTCCGGGCCAGCGCGTGCGGCGAATCCCGGCCTCAATCGCTGCGGGACTAATGGCAAATCCATGCCGCGTCGCCAGCTCCACCGCGGCTGCAATGGCCAGCGCCACATTCCTCTGTTGGTGCGCGCCGGCCAAAGGCGAATCCACCGTCACTGGCGTTCCCAACGCCTCCACCTTGTAAATCCCCTTGGCTTCGGCGGCCGGCATGTACTTGGCTGCGCTCACCGCCCGGACTACGAGATCGGTCGCCACCTCGCCCAGCACCTGGTTGGCATCGGGATGCTGTGGCAGCGTAATCATGGTTCCACCCCGGCGCATGATCCCCGCCTTCTCGCGCGCAATCGCCGCAATCGTCGGGCCCAGCCAATCCATGTGGTCAAGCGAGATGTCGGTAACGATCGAAAACAGCGGCTCGGTGACGTTGGTCGCATCCAGCCGCCCGCCCATCCCTACCTCCAGCACGGCAATCTCCACCTGCCTCTCGGCAAAGTAGAGAAACCCGAGTGCCGTCAGCATCTCAAAGTAGCTCGGCGGTTGCGGGAGCTTCCGCTCTTTCACCATTTGCTCGGCCTTGTCCAAAACCAGGAAAAAGATCCGTGCAAAGTCCTCGTCCGCAATTTCCGTCTGCCCCACGTGGATGCGTTCGTTCGGCCTCGCAAGATGCGGCGACGTGTAGAGTCCCGTGCGTACTCCCGCTTCGCTCAGGATCGATGCCAGCGTCGACGCGGTCGATCCCTTCCCGTTGGTTCCTGCGATCAGCACTGCCGGAAAGCGCCGCTGAGGATGCCCAAGCGCAGCCAGCAGTGTTCGCACCTCGTCCACCGAGAACTTACGTCGCGGCTGCCCCGCGCGTGCATAGAGCTCCGGCGCCATGGCATTCAATCGTTCGATGACCGCTGCGTAGGACATAGGAAAGTTCAGTATAAGAGCCGTGTCATGTTGCCAACATCGCGGCGTCCCACGCTCTAGGGCAAAGGGATCTGAATTCTTCTGATCGCTTTCCAAGATCGGTCTTGTAACAGGGCACGACTTTAGTCGTGCCGCCACGGCAAGCACAAAATGACACGGGCTTTAGCCCCTGGCAACTTCTCCATTCTTCCTGGGCCGATGGCTGGTAGATGCTGCATACAGGGGCTAAAGCCCGCCATACTCTCTTCTCCCATCTTCGGCACGACTGAAGTCGTGCCCTGTTACAAAGCCCATGAATTCATCATCCCGAACGGAGTTTTCTCATTCCACGCAACAGAGAATGAAGACACGTTCGTCTGGCCCCACGCCTACTCCATTCCTTCTCCTGCTGTGGAGGAACCACTCACCGCAAACCACTCCACGGCTACAGCTTCGCCGCGGCTCCCACACAACCTGCACACCTTCCACAGGCCTTCGCGGCGGCCCTGTGGGAGCCATGGAAAAATAGGGCTGCTTCTCACGCTCCGTGTACCGGTTATCCAAATCTCCTCTTCTCCACAACCACGTTTTAGAAAACTCGCACCCGTCTCAACCCCGCTCCCTAACGCTATTTCGCCCCAATTCCCACTTTTCCTATCGGAACTACGGGTACTTCTGGTTTTTCTTTATCTCTCTCTATACTTATCCACCACCCTCCCACCACCATGCACCTTACACCATCCACATCGAGCTCCGCGCCCCGCGCCGATCGCAACCCAGGCAGCCTTCCCGACTGGCTACTCCCTATGGGCTATCCCTGTAATTCAGAGAACCACCCCGGTTTTCCACGCGCGCTTTACTTCCAGGATCGCTACAATCAGGGTGATGAAGCGAGACCGTTTCCGGTCGTCCGCAAGCTGTTGTACAGTGAGGGCATAGGACGCGGCTTCGAGATCTGAGGGGTTGCCATGCCAAGTGTAGAAACGGAAGTCGAGAAGCCGGCCGCTCAGGGGGCAGCAATGGAGATTACCGTAAGCCGCCAGGATCTGGTGAAAGAACTCACCGCAACACAGAGCGTGGTCGAGCGCAAGACCACGATTCCGATTCTGTCCAATTTCCTCATCGAGGCCGAGGACGACCGCCTGAATATCACCGCGACCGATCTCGACCAGGCCATCCGCACCAGCGCCGCTGTCAAGGTCAAGAAACCCGGCTCCTGCACCATCCCCGCGCGCAAGCTCTACGACTACATCAAGCTCTTGCCCGACGGCGACATCTCGATCAAGCTGCTCGAGAACCACTGGGTGCAGATCAGGAGCGGCCGATCGAATACCAAGATGGTCGGCATGGCGCGCGCCAACTACCCGCAGGTTCCCGAGTTCCCCACCGTCGCGGCCACCAGCATTTCCCTTGTTGCCCTGCGCACGCTCATCAGCCGCACCATCTTCGCCATCTCCAACGAGGAATCGCGCTACACGCTGAACGGCGCCCTGCTCATCCTCAAGGCCGAGTCGCTCGCCATGGTCGCCACCGACGGGCACCGGCTCTCATTCGTTGAGAAACCCAACGAGACCCTCGAAGGCATCAGCGGCGAAAAGCGCGTGCTCATTCCGCGCAAGGCCCTCCAGGAGCTGCAACTGCTGCTCGCCAACACCGACGCCGAAAGAATCGAATTTGCCGACGACGAGCACACTCTGTTTTTCCGCGTCGGCCATCGCACGCTGTCGAGCCGCAAGCTCACCGGGCAGTTTCCCAACTTCGAGGCGGTCATGCCGCGCGACAACACCAAGTTCGCCGTGGTGCGGTCGAGCGAGCTCTCCGCGGCCATCCAGCGCGTCGCGCAGTTCGCCGACGAGCGCTCCGGCGCCATCCGCATGAAGCTCGAAGACAACGAGCTCAAGATCAGCGCCAACTCCAACGAGTCCGGCGAGAGCGAAGACACCATCGACACGCCGTACTCCAGCGAAGCCATCAGCGTGGGCTTCAACTCCGGCTACATCCTCGACTTCCTCAAGGCGCTCGACAACGCGGGCGAGGTGCGCCTCGAGTTCAAGGACGCGCAATCGGCCGGCCAGATGCGCCCCGAAGACCCCGACGCCGAGTACAAGTACCGCTACGTGCTGATGCCGATGCGGATCTGACTTGGGCAGCAATGCTGATCACGAACGCCGAACGGATACCAGCGTTTATCGATCAGAACTTGGCGATTATCTGGCTTTGAAGCCGATTTCGACTTGAAGCGTAATTGACTGGGGACTCTTCTTCTCGACCTTTACCGATAGACCATCGTTGTGCAGCCCCTTGATTGAATCCCAGAGCGAGAGCTGTAAAGGCGGTGCCGGAACAGGCATGTTCGTTCTGATAGGCGATTCGAGATCGAGCACTGTGAGCTTGCGACCCCTATAAGTGAGTTCGATACCCCACAGTTCCATAGCTCGACGGAGCACGTCGCTCGACGGTGTGTGTGCTCCCGCCAGATAGAACTGCAGCGAAGCCCTGGAAACGTTCAGATCGGCCGCCGCGTGTACGCGGGTATATCGTTTACCTTCCTTTCGCGCCTCTTCGTCCTGTCTGCGTAGTCCTTCGCGCAATTGATGCGACATTTCGGCGAGAAATTCATGGTTTAGGGCCAAACGAGCCATCGGTCAATTCTATTTGACTCTTTGTTAAAAGTCTAATAAACTAGACTGTCCAATATTTTGGACAATTAGCACTACGCGATTCATCATAGGATCAGTAGGAGACCTTTTATGACGCCCCCTAGCCAATTCTCAGCGGAACTCGGAGTGTTCGAGCAAAACCGCCAAGAATGGTCGCGCTCGCACCCCGGCGAATTTGTCGTCATCCAAGGCGAAGAAATCGCAGAAGGTTTCTTCGGCACCTACGCTGATGCCCTAAGGGCAGGCTTGCGGAGGTTTGGTGCCCGCCGAGAATTCCTTGTGAAGCAGATATGGGTGACTGAGCCGGTATACCTGGTGTGAGCAACTCCCCGCAGCAATGGAAGCCTTTGATTCGGCCTTCGGCTGCGCCGGACCCAGCTGATGATTCCAAAGAGCGTCAACCGCAGGCATTCCTATCCTATGCGCGGGAAAGCGATCCGCACGCAATCTGGGTCTATGAACTCGCCTCGAGACTGCAAGGAGACGGAGTCCGGGTCATCCTGGACCAATGGGATATGCCTCTAGGCAGCGAGATGAACTTTTTCATGGAGCGAGGCATTGAAGGTAGCGACTTCGTCATCGTTATCTGCACGCCGACCTACGCTGAGAAAGCCAACAATCGCGAGGGTGGGGTCGGATGGGAATCGATGGTCATCACCGGCGAGTTGTCCAAGAGAATCGAATCCCGTAAGTTCATTCCTGTACTTCGTCGCGGAGATTGGGAATCATCTCCGCCCGTTTACCTAAGAAAGAGATCCGGTGTAGACCTGCGAGATGAGCCTTACTCGGAGGCCGAGTACATACAACTGGTCCGCAATCTGCACGGCGAACAACTCCGACCTCCGCCCGTCGGGCCAAAGCCTCAATTTGCGGCCCAGCATCGAGCGATCTCAGCCGTTCCGGGACTCATTCAATCGACCGGCACCATCGAGCCAGAAGCCAAGTCCAACCGAGTGCAGTGGAACGACGGCGACCCAGGGCCGTGCATTAACGTTACTGTTAGCAATTCCCGTGAAGTTATCGAGGCAGGGCAAGCCATCGGCCTGGAGTATCCAGCGCCCCTCAAGTTGAATGCGCTCTTGGACACCGGCGCAGCAGTCTCGGTGATCAGCAAGACCTTTGCCAAATACTGCAAGCTCCTGCAAACAGGCGAAACCGAGATAAGGGCTTTGGGAAGCCTTCACAGGTGCGGCGAGCACGCCGCAGCAATCAGCTTTCCTGATATGAATCTTCGTTCCATCGATCCGATCAGGGTCATCTCTGCAGATTTCATTAGAGAACCTAACTACGCCTGTCTGATCGGCAGGGACATTCTCCGCAACTGGAAGATCATCTTTGACGGCCGCTCCAAATGCGTAACGATCACAGATTGACCAGAATCATCCCTCCTATAAACTGCATCTGACGCCGCCCGCAGGGGGCGCCCTCACTCCCCGTATGGCGCCCAGATGTTCTTCACCTGCGTGGCGTGCTGCAGGAACCAGCGGCCCTCGGCTTGCGCGGGATTGAACCAGTCGTACTCGTGGCCGTCGTTGGTCCACACTTGCTTCATGTTGCCGATGGACGCGGCGCGCACCAACGTCGCTTCTTCGTTGCTCCTGAAACACCAGACGGCCTCGATGCCGTCGTGCTCGGCCAGCGTCTTCGCCAGCTCGACCGGCCGCCCCGCAACGAGGTTCACCACACCACCCGGCACGTCACTCGTGTCGAGCAACTGATACAGGTCGCCGATCACGAGCGGGTAGCGCTCCGACGGCACCGCGACCACGGTATTGCCCACGGCAATTGCCGGCAGCACCAGCGAGAGCAGCCCCAAGAGAGGCGCTTCCGACGGCGCTAGGATCCCGATGGCGCCCACCGGCTCATTCATGGCAATGGCAATGTTGCGTCCCGGCGGATTGTGCACCACGCCCTCGTACTTGTCGGCCCACGCGGCGTAGCTGAAGATGCGCTGAATCGAGAGATCGACTTCGATAGCGGCCTGGGCCTCACTTGGATCTGGGCCCACGGCCGCGGCCAGCCGGCCTGCTATCTCGTCGCGGCGCTGCATCATGTTTTCCGCGATGTAATAGATCACCTGCGCCCGGTTGTGTGCCGAGGTCTTGGCCCATCCAGTCGCATTGCGCGCGGCTTCGACTGCATTGCGAATGTCCTTGCGGTTGCCGAGAGGCGCTTCGCCCAGCAGCTCGCCCGCGCGCCCGTAGACCGGGAAGGAATAGCCCGAGTCGGGCCGCGCCTGCTTGCCGCCGATGTACTGCTTCACGGTGCGGTCGATTGTCGAATGCGCCGAAGTAGCGCCGGTCTCCTGACCGGCTGTAGCGGGGGTCTCCTGACCCCCGCAAGAACCCGCAGCCGCGAACTCCTCCCCCTCATCTGGCGTCTCCAGCTTCACCGCCTTCTCCGGTGCCGCAGGCAGCGCGTGCAGCCACTTCGGCGTCAGGTACTCGAGCATTCCCTCGCGACCGCCCTCCCGCCCGTAGCCGGATTCGCGATAGCCGCCGAAGCCGCACGCGGCGTCGAAAAGGTTGGTCGAATTCACCCACACCACGCCCGCCTTCACCTGCGCGGCCAGGTCGAGCGCCACGTTGATGTTCTCGCTCCAGATGCTCGCGGCCAATCCGTACACCGTGTTGTTCGCGAGTTCCGCGGCCTCGGCCGGCGTGCGGAAGGTCATGGCCACCAGCACCGGTCCGAAGATTTCTTCCTGCACCACGGTCGCCGCCGGATGCACATCCGTGAGCAGCGTCGGCGGGTAAAAACTTCCCTTCTCCGGCAGCGGATTCTTGGGCTGCCAGCACCGTGCGCCTTCGGCCACGCCTGCGTCCACCATCTTACGAATCGATTCAAGCTGCACCGGCGACACAATCGCCCCAATGTCGATGGCCTTGTCGAGCGGCGGACCGACGCGCAGCGTCTCCATGCGCGCGCGGAGCTTGGCATAGAGTGTTTCGGCCACGCGCTCCTGCACCAAGAGCCGCGAGCCCGCGCAGCACACCTGTCCCTGGTTGAACCAGATGGCGTCGACAATCCCCTCGACGGCCGAATCGAGATCCGCATCGTCGAAGACTACGAACGGCGACTTCCCGCCGAGTTCGAGCGACAGTTTCTTCGGCGAATTGGCCGTGGCCGCGCGAATCGTGCGCCCCACCTCGGTCGATCCCGTGAATGCAACCTTGTCGATCCCCGGATGCTCGACGAGCGCCTGGCCCGTCATTGCGTCGCAAGTGAGCACGTTCAGCACCCCCGGCGGCAAACCCACTTCCATCGCCAGCTCGGCAAACGCGAGGGCCGTCAGTGGCGTGTATTTCGCCGGCTTGATCACCACCGTGTTGCCCGCCGCCAGCGCCGGAGCCACCTTCCACGCAAACATCAGCAGCGGAAAGTTCCACGGAATCACTTGGCCCACCACGCCGCACGCCGTGTAATTCGGAAACTCCTGGTCGAGAAGCTGCGCCCATCCTGCGTGGTGATAGAAATGCCGCGCCACCAGAGGAATGTCGATATCGCGGCTTTCGCGGATGGGCTTGCCGTTGTCCATCGTCTCCAGAACCGCCAGCCACCGCGCATGCTTCTGCACCTGCCGGGCGAGAGCATACAGATAGCGCGCGCGCTCGTGCCCGCTCAGCGCAGCCCAGGCCGGCTGTGCCTTGCGCGCCGCGGCCACCGCGGCCTCCACGTCGTCGGTGTTGCCCTTGGCCACCTCGGCCAACACTTCGCCGGTCGAAGGATCGCTCGTGGTCTGGTACTCGCCGCTCAGCGGTGTCACCCACGCGCCGCCGATGAATTCCTCGAACCGGCGATGATGGCGCTCGAGCCACTCGACCGCCTCCTTCGCATCCTCCGGCGCGGCTCCGTACTCCATGGTGTAGAACTTTTCCGCAATGCTCACAGCGTCTCCTTCTAGTCGCCACGGCCAAAATGTAGCGCCGGTCTCCTGACCGGCTGTCGTGCGGGCGTCCTCGCCCGCACTCACTCTCTACGCAATCGGGTGCCGATACGTCGCTGAATAGTGCCCAGTTAAATGATGCTCCAACTGCCGCTCGATATCGCCCAGCATTCCGCTGACGCCGAACCGGAAGAGGGCCGGTTCCAGCCACGGCCTGCCCAGCTCGTCCTTCATCAGGGCCAGCCAGTCCAGCGCCTGTTTGGCCGTGCGAATGCCGCCCGCCGGCTTGAATCCCACCGCGCGGCCCGTTCGCTCGGCATAGTCGCGGATCGACCGCACCATCACCAGCGAAACCGGCAGCGTCGCATTCACGCTCTCCTTGCCTGTCGAGGTTTTGATAAAGTCCGCGCCCGCCATCATCGCCACCCAACTGGCCCGCGCCACGTTGCGCAGCGTCATCAGGTCGCCGGTGCCGAGAATTGCTTTCAGGTGCGCATGTGGTCCGCAGGCCTCTTTGAAGGCCGCGACTTCGTCGTGGAGCGCCTGCCACTCGCCACCGAAAACATGTGCCCGCGTGATCACAATATCGATCTCGCTCGCGCCCGCTTCGACCGAGCGATGAATCTCCTCCAACCTTGCCGTCAGCGGCGACAACCCGTGAGGAAACCCGGCAGAAACCGCGGCCACAGGAATGCCCGAGCCCTCGAGCGCCTTCACCGCCGTCTCCACAAACGCGTGATACACGCACACCGCACCCACGGTCAGGTGCAGATCCTCGATGCCGAGACCCTCCACGATGTGTCGCTGCAACGGGTTCCGCGCCTTGGCGCACAAACGCTTTACGCGCTCTGCAGAGTCGTCTCCGCTCAGCGTCGTCAGGTCCATGCAGGCAATGGCGCGCAGCAGCCACGCTGCCTGGGTGTCCTTCTTCACCGTTCGGCGCGTCACCAGCGTCGCCGCGCGGCGTTCCACGGCGCTGGTGTTCACGCGCACCTGGTCCACCCAGTCGAGATTCAGCGGCATGCGCCGGTTGGCTTCGAGAGTGCGCCCGTTCAGAACCACCGGGATAGGTTGCACGGAGTGCGCGCCGTTGCTGGCCGCGGGAGCTTTCGATGGGATCGGTTGGAGGGCCATGGTTCCGTCTCCGTGGGTCAACTCAGCATTCAAACCGGTAAAAAAACTCCTCCGCCGCGCAGAGAAGTCGCACATAGAAACGATCGGAGAATGAAGGATAAATCGACCGCCGTGGCAAAGCAACCCAAACCAATCTGGACGCCTGCGCGCAAAGGATTGCCGCTCCTTCGGCCGCCAAGATAGTATGGACTCACCGGCTGCCAAGGTCGCGCAGGCCCCGCATCCCACACCTGCGGCATCGATCCCCAAAAGCTTGACCGGAGATCTCAGGCGGACTCAATCCAAAAATGAAAATCCACGAATATCAAGCAAAAGCAATTCTGGCCAGGTACGGCGTTCCTGTGCCCAAAGGCGAGATGGCGAACACGCTGGAAGAAGCCAACGACGTGACCCGCAAGCTCTTTGCCGAAGGCGCATCGGGCGTGGTGGTGAAGGCGCAGATTCACGCCGGAGGCCGCGGTATGGGCGGTGGCGTAAAGATTGCCAAGAGCTACGAGCAGGCTGCAGAACTCGCGGGGAAAATCCTGGGAATGCAGTTGGTGACGCACCAGACGGGTCCAGAGGGTAAGAAGGTTCGGCGGTTGCTGATTGAAGAGACGCTGCCAATCGCAAGCGAACTCTATCTCGGCATCGTGTTGGACCGCGCCGTATCGCGCTCGGTGTTTATGGCCTCGAAGTCGGGTGGCATGGAGATTGAAGAGGTTGCTGCCAAAGATCCAGACGCGATCATCAAAGAGTACATCGATCCGGCGATCGGCTTCCAGGCTTTCCAGGCGCGCAAGATTGCCTTCAAGTTAGGGCTGAAGCCAGAGTTCATTGCTCCTGCCGTGAAGTTCATGCTCGCTCTTTACAAGGCTTACGAAGAGACAGACTCCTCGCTGTTCGAGATTAATCCATTCATTACTACTACGGATGGACGCGTGTTCGCGCTTGATGCAAAAGTGAATTTTGACGACAATGCGCTGTATCGCCACGCGGACGAAAAAGAGTTGAGAGACATCACCGAGGAAGACCCGCTAGAGGTGGAGGCCAGCAAGTACAACCTCAATTACATCAAGCTGGACGGCACTGTGGGCTGCATGGTGAATGGCGCAGGACTGGCGATGGCTACCATGGACATCATTAAATTTGCAGGCGGCGAGCCGGCGAATTTTCTGGATGTGGGCGGCGGCGCAAATGCCGAGCAGGTGACGCACGCGT
>PLSB01000166.1 GCA_003165005.1 Acidobacteriaceae bacterium
GATGTCTTGCCCACCTGCGGCAGGCCGATGATTCCGGTTTTCATAATCGATCCGTTGCGGCCCTCGCGCGGCAGCAAATCTGCGTGCGAGCCTCTTCGATGATACAGGAGCAGGCAACAGAGTTAAGGGACTGGCCTTGCCGCAGCAGAAGTAGCGCCGGTCTCCTGACCGGCTGTCGTGCGGGTCTCCAGACCCGCATTCGTCCAAGGATCATTACCAAATTATGCGGTCACAGCGCTAAGAGCTTCGTCCCTCCGCCCACGCAATCAACACCACCGTCGCCAGCCCCAGCAGCAGAACCGTCTCCTCCACAAGCTCGCTGCGCTTGTGCAGCTTGTTGAAGTGAATCGTCGTGGGATCTGTTGCGTCCGCGGTATCGATCGCGCCGCCGGCAGCCATGCGGTCGCGCTCCATCGCAGGAATGATGCCGAACTGCGAGTAAACCGTGGCGGCGATCATCACCACCAGCAGGACCATCGGCGCCAGCACCGCGCGCGGCTTGTAGATGCCCCAGGCCGGCGCCAGCGCCAGCACCGCCAGCGCCACCATTCCCGCCACCAATCCCATCCCATGCAGAATGCGCAGCAACTGGCCCACGATGCTTCCGGCAGTGTGCGTGTCGGGCCGCAGGGTGTTGAAGGTGATGGCGGCAACGATGGGGAAAAAGATCTCCGCCCCGATCCAGACGATGAGGGACAACGAGAGCAGTGTGCGCAGCAGGGTCTTCATAAGGCAGTTGTCAGTGAACAGTGGTCAGTGATCAGTTTATTCGCTGACGCTCACCCCGTGCGGCGTGCTCTTCGGCATCCCGTTCTGATCACTGACCACTGTTCACTGATCACTGTCTTTTCAACGCCCGCTTCAGCACCGTCTCCAGAGCCGCTTTCTGCTCGGCGTACTCATGTGCCGGGAGCGTCCCCGCGATCCGCTCGCTTTCAAGCGCAAACAACTCCTCTTTGAGCGCGTTGAGCAGTGCGCTATTCTTCGCTCCCGGTGACGCTGGCGCCGCGTTGGCCACGGCTGCCGCTGCTCCCGCGGGCGCTGCCACTCCTGGAGTGACCGGTTTGCGCAGCAGGAAGGCCGCAACCGCCGCCAGCAGCAATGCCAGCCCGCCCAGAATCCACCATTTGTACTTTGACAGCGGATCGGGGGTATTGATCGGCTCGCCGATGCCGCCTCCGGGGCCGCTCTGTGCCGCACCCCCCTGGCCGTTATCGCCTTGCGCACCCTGATCCTCGCGCGGAAACGCGCCCGTGCCCGAGATCGAAAATGCGATCTCCTTGCCAGGCGTGACATTCCGCGCCATGAACGTCTGCACCGTCGGATCCTGCGGAGAGGATTCGAAGCCCGTTCCACTGAACGTCATGGATTTGGGCAGCACGATCCAAACCGTATCAGCGGGCAGCGTGATCACCGGGTGAAAGGTATACTTGCCGCTCGTGTACGGCAGGTTGTACTGGATTTGGAAGAGCGTTCCCTTGCCGCCTTCGTCAGGCTGGATAGGAAAGTTGAAGGCGAAATGGCCTTTGGGTCCCTCGGGGTCGAGCTTGACGCTGGTGGGCAGGCTGCTCGCGCCCGGCCGCTGCGCCGATACGTCGCCCAGCACCGCATCCTCGGGCAGAATCACTTCAAACGAGCGGTTGCTCCACTGTGTACGCGGCGGCGTGCTCTCGTTGTGCAGGTCGTAGCGCTCCACCACGCGCAGTTGCCCATTGTCGGACTCGACGCCGGTCACGTGCTCCGAGATGGTTACGCCGTCCACCTTGGCGGCCACGTCGTACACCGGGATATCGGCGCTCCCGCCGCCCTGCGGCGCGGCGGCGAAGTATTCGGCGCCCTGATGCGTCACGCGAATCAGATAGGGATTGCTGCCGGGCAGATTCAACGTGTAGTGACCCGCGGCATCCGTGGCCGCGTGGCCCACCTCGCTCATGCCCGACATGGGCTCAACCAGCACCACGGCATCGCCCGCGGCGGGTTTGCCCGTGGTCTTGTCGGTCACGGTTCCGGTGACCGTTGCGGCCTGCGCCAGTGCGCCGGCAAACAAAAAGCTCAAAGCGAAGATTCGAAAAGCAAACAACGTCGATTTCATGTTCATCCTTACGTTTCTTTGTTCCATCGCCCAACGGCGAGATGAATTCTGATCCTTTGGGACGCGCGTAACCTTTCGGGCACGTGTATCGATGCTTAGGACGTGTGTATTGATGCTTTGAAAGGGCACGACTTCAGTCGTGCCATAAAGAAGCATAAAACCTGAGGGCTTTAGCCCCCGAGGGACGCTTCTCGGCCGGTGCAAAGCATCGCCGCGATCAGTTGTAGTCCCTCGCCCCCGGTGTTCCGTTCCTAAAGTTCGCAACATAAATCGAGCTGTCATCCTGAGCGAAGTTTGCCGCACTTTTTGCGGCAAACGGAGTCGAAGGATCTGCGGTTGTTCCTCCGTCCTTCTGCAACGAACTTATGGGACACCATACGAGTCCCTAGCCCCTGGCCCCTATTCCCTGCAACAGGTCGATCTCCGCCAGCAGCTCCGCTGTTTCGCGTTCCAGAAGGCCGCGCTGCGCCTCAAAGTCCTCTTCAGGATATTTGCCGGCCCGGTATTCGAAGCTCAGGTCGCGCAGGTTCTCGTAAAGCTGTTCTTTGCGCTCCAGCAAATAATCGAGCCGCGTCTTCTCTTTCTGGCTGGCGAATGCGTTCTCCGGCCAGAAGGTGTAAACAAAGAGCGCAAAGAGAAGAAACAATCCGGCAATCAATCCCTCAGTTTCCGTCATGGCTCAGAATCCTCCCTCGCTGCCAGTCTCGCGGCGGATACGCTCCAGCCGTTCCTGTTCGGCGGGGTCGAGCGCAACTGGCTTACCTGCCGCGGCTGCCTGTGTCTTTCCCAGCCCACCCCAGCGCCGAATGAGCAGAATCGTCCCCAGCAGCGCCGCGGCAAACACCGCAAACGGCGCGATCCACGCCACCAGGTCGAAGCCCTTGGCTGGCGGCGCGGCCAGCATGGTGGCGCCATATTTTTGGGCGAACGAATCCAGGATCTGCTGGTCGGTCAGGCCCGACGCGATGGCCGCGGTCAGTTCCTTCAGCTCGTGGCCCGACTCCGGACAGCCCACGTGGTTGCACTCGCCCAGCAGTTGCGCGCAGCCGCAGGTGCACATCAGCCGATGGCCCAGGTTATTGAAGCGCGCGCTCGCGTCGGTCGCGCCGATCGAAAAACAGATGGCCACCGCAAGAAACGCCGCCTGAACGATTTTGAGCCAGCGACCCGAAGAAGCCCCCGTGCCCCATCCTTTTCGCGTTCTTTGCGAAAAGGGTGGGACACCACGACTGATGGTCGTAGCGCTTTCACGGTTTCCCACCCTTTCGCCAAAAAGCCGGCGAAAGGATGGGGCACGGAAGATCGAACGGCACGCCACAGCCAGGACGGAAACTTCCACTGCTCTAGTCCAAAAAGTAAAGGCGCGTGAGCGCATCAGGCGCCTCCCTTCAATGCGGGCGCAACGGACGCCGCCTGGGCCGCCGGCACGCGTAGAGCGGCCGTTGCCGGCACCAGGCTCGGAATCAAGGCGATGATCGAACCGAAGACCATCACTACCAGGCCGATCCAGATCCAGCCGACGAGCGGATTCAAAAACGCCTTGATAATCGGCTGCCCGGTGTCGGGATTCGCGCCTTCGTACACCACGTAGAGATCCCACTCCGGCGTGGAGTGAATCGCCACCATGGTCTGCGGCTGGCCGCTGGCCAGGTAGACGCGCTTCTCCGGCGCCATCTGTAACGGAACGATATGAAAGATGGGAACAAGATGGAAGAGAAAGCCATCGAACTCAATCGTCTTGGCTCGCTGGTTGCCCTTATAAACGTCGAGCAGGGCATAATCCGAATCGTAATTCGGGTTCGTGTCCTGCGTAGCGCCGACCTGCACCAGCGTGTACGGCCCGACGCTCATCCTGTCGTGCAGCCCCAGCTCGCTTTCGATGTTGCGATTGAAGGCCGCCCCGCAGAGCCCCACCACGGAGATGACGACCCCGATGTGAACCAGGTAGCCGCCGTAGCGGCGCGTATTGCGCCGCGTCAGCAGCCAGAGGGCCGCGAAGAGGTTGCGACCGGTTTGCCGTGCGATGACCGCCGTGCCGCGCAGGAACTCCGCCACAATTGCCGTCAGCACTGCCGCCGCAAGCGCAAAACCCACCACCGCGTAGAACCTTCCCGTGTTGAACGCGCCGCCCGCCCACGGATTCGCGCCTGCCGCGAGGCATACAATCACCGTCGCCCACAACGCGATTACCGGCAGCACAAAGTTCCGCTTGATGGCTTTCAGTGAAGTTGACCGCCACGGCAAGAGCGGCCCCACGCCGGTGAGAAACAAAAGAAAGAGCCCGATAGGCACGGCCACGTTGTTATAAAACGGTGCGCCCACCGTCACTTTGCTGCCTTCCACGTACTCCGACAGAATAGGGAAGAGCGTGCCCCACAGAATCACGAAGCAGGCCGTCAGCAGGACGAGATTATTGAATAGGAAGCTCGATTCGCGGCTGACCAGCGATTCCAACTGGTGCTCGGTCTTCAGGTGACTGCGCTGCAGCACATAAGTAAAGATGCAGACCGCCAGCACGATGCACATGAAGACAACAAACCACGTGCCAATGGACGATTGCGCGAAGGCGTGCACGGAGCTGACCAATCCGGCGCGCGTCAGCAGCGTTCCCAGCAGCGTCAGCAGAAACGTGGAAAAGATCAGCCACACGTTCCAGCTCTTCATCATGCCCTTGCGCTCCTGCATCATTACCGAGTGCAAGAAAGCCGTGCCCGTGAGCCAGGGCATGAAGCTCGCGTTCTCCACCGGGTCCCAGCCCCAATAGCCGCCCCAGCCCAGCACCGCGTAGGCCCAGTGCATGCCCAGGAAGATGCCGCAGGTGAGAAAGACCCAGGTAACCATGGTCCAGGTGCGCGTGATGCGAATCCACTTTTCGCCGGGGTAGCGCATCATCAGCGCACCCAGCGCAAAGGCGAAGGGAACCGAGAACCCCACATAGCCCAGGTAAAGCAGGGGCGGATGGATGACCATCTCCGGGTACTGGAGCAGGGGATTCAGGCCGTTGCCGTCGTCGGGAATCGCGCCTCGCCAAAGCGCGAATGGCGGGGCCGCCCAAACCAGAATCGCCAGAAAGAACACCTGAACCCCGGCCAGAATGGCGCCCGCATAGGCGTAGAGTTTCACATCCGTCTTATGCCGTAGCCGCAGAACGAATCCATACATTCCCAAAAGCCACGCCCACAGCAGCAGCGAACCCTCCTGGCCGCTCCAAAGTGCCGCAAACTTGTACGGAATGGGCAGGGCACGGTTGGAGTGGTCAAGAATGTAGGTGATCGAAAAATCGTTGGTAAAGACCGACCAAACCAGAGCAAATGCCGCTCCGGTAACGGCCACGAAGCCCGCGATTCCGGCGCGGCGGGCGGTGTCGGCCAGCCGCTCGGGCGAGATGCGCGTGGGTTGCCCGGTGGCCAGCAGCCGCAACGCCAGAGCCCCCGCCAAAAGGTTATAGGCGGCCAATGCTAAGGCAATAAGAAGACACAAACTTCCGAAGGCTGCCATGATGACTCCACAATAATGTTCGCACGCACGGGAAGGGAACCGGAGACCTCTCCGACATGGTTATTCTCTATCCATCATAGGCTGGTCAGGTGTGACGTGGCTCACCCATTGGATGGATGAGACAGGCTGCGCAAAAACTCTTTGAGAGCAAGGAACGCGAAAGGGCACGAATTTAGTCGTGCCGTAGCCGTTTCAAAATTGATGCAGGGCTTTACGGGCTGCGGAATAACTCGCTGCCTAGTGCCTTGACCGCGTGATTTCGTAATTACATGAAAGTAGCGCCGGCCTCCTGGCCGGCTGTAGCGCGGACGTCCTCGTCCGCGCTTGTCCGTGATGAATTACCAGTTCATGTGGCCTAAACACTAGAGCACGAAGTGTCAGGGCACGACTCCAGTCGTGCCGCAAGTTCAGCAAAATGAGGGTGGGCTTGAACCCCTGGGGGATGTTCTCTCACGACCAGGCGCAACTCCTGCCTTTTTCCGAAGCCTGGTGGGAGAGACGCGGCCCAAGCGGTCAGCCTTTACGCAACCGCGTTCTTAGAATGGGTAAGCATCTGGCCGGTCAGAGTGAGCATTCTTTCGGCGGCAAAGGGTTTGCCGAGGACGACGACATTCGCCTGGATGTAATCGGCAGGGACTTCGCCGCTCGTGCCCAGAACCAGGACCGGGAGATCCGGAATGCGCGTTCGCAGCTCGCTTACAAACGCGGGCCCGCCAATTCCGCGCGTTTGGTGGCCGCAGATGACCAGACCCAGCTTCCTCGCGAACTCCGGCTGTTCGATCAGGCAAAGTGCCTCGGCCGCGTCGTTAGCTCGGCACACTTCGCCGAATCGCCGTCTCAAGAGCGAAAGCATCAAGGAAGCTTGTAGCGGGTCGTCGTCCACGAGGAGAATAGTTGTCATCGGCCCCAAATGGCGCCTGAAATCCCGTTCACTGCGCCGTCTCTGTTTACTCACTGAGCAGTGAGATGGCGCTTGCGGACGGCTGGTTGTCTCAGATGGAGCGGATTCGAGGGGCGGGAAGCTGGCCCGCATTTTTTGTAAGCGGCGAGGGCCTGTACCGCCGGTCTCCTGACCGGCTGTAGTGCGGGTCTCCAGACCCGCACCAATCGGAGCGCGATTCCGAAATCACGCAGTCACAGCCCTACCCGAACAAGAACTCCTTCTCCCGCAGTTCCTTGATCGTATCGCGCAGCTTCGCCGCCTTCTCGAACTCGAACTTCTTCGCCGCCTCGCGCATCTCTGTCTCCAATTTAGCGATGAAACTGTCGAGTTCCGCCTGGGTGGCAAACCCCTCGGGAATTCCGGCCGTCTCCTCCTCGTCGATCTCCCCATATTCGGCCTTCAAAATGTGCGCCAGGCCCATATCCACCTGGCTGACGATCGACTGCGGCGTGATGCCGTTCTCCTCGTTGTAAGCCCGCTGGATCACGCGGCGGCGATCCGTCTCGTCCATCGCCCGGCGCATGGAATCGGTGACGCGATCGGCGTAGAGAATGGCCCTCCCCTCGATGTGCCGCGCGGCCCGGCCCATGGTCTGGATAAGCGAACCCGCCGAGCGCAGAAAGCCCTCTTTGTCCGCATCGAGAATCGCCACCAGCGAAACCTCCGGCAGATCCAGCCCCTCGCGCAGCAGGTTNNTCGGTGTAGTAGCCGGCCAGGTCCTCGGCCATTCGTTTCGTCAGCGTCGTCACCAGCACACGTTCGCCGCGTTTGGCCCGGTCGCGAATCTCCGCCAGCAGATCGTCGATCTGGCCTTTCACGGGGCGAATCTCAACCTCGGGATCGACCAGCCCCGTCGGCCGGATTACCTGCTCGACGACAACCCCGCTCGCACGCGTCAGCTCATACGGCCCCGGCGTAGCCGAAACGTACACCACCTGGTGCACGCGGCTCTCAAACTCATTGAACTTCAGCGGCCGGTTGTCCATGGCCGAAGGCAGCCGGAACCCGTAGTCGACAAGAGTTTGTTTACGGCTGCGGTCGCCATGCCACATGCCATGCACTTGAGGAATCGTGGCGTGGCTCTCGTCCACAAAAAGCAGAAAATCCCGCGGAAAATAATCGAGCAGAGTCGGCGGCGGCTCGCCCGGCAGCCGCCCGCTGAAGTGCCGCGAGTAGTTCTCNNAGCCCATCGACTTGATCATCTCCAGATCGAAGCGCGTGCGCTGGTGAACGCGTTGCGCCTCCACCATGCGCCCTTCGCCCTCAAGATACTTCACCCATTCGTTCAACTCGGCCGTGATCGAATCGATCGCCTCCGCCTTGCGCTCCGGCAGGACGACATAATGGCTCTTGGGATAAATCGGCAGCCGCGCGTACTTTTGTTTCACGGTTCCAAAGAGAGGGTCAATCTGCGCCAGCGACTCGATCTCATCGCCGAAGAGCTCGATGCGGTAGGCGTTCTCGTCGTACGTGGGATAGACCTCGATCACGTCGCCGCGCACGCGAAATGTCCCGCGCCGGAAGTCCGTGTCATTGCGCTCGTAGAGAATCTCCACCANNACATGCCGTAGTAAGCCTCCGGCGACCCCAGCCCGTAGATGCAACTCACCGAGCTCACAATGATCGCGTCCCGCCTCTCGAAAAGCGACCGCGTAGCCGAGAGCCTCAGCTTGTCCAGCTCCTCATTGATGGTGGCTTCCTTCTCGATGTAAAGGTCGCCGGCGGGAATGTAAGCCTCGGGCTGGTAGTAGTCGTAGTAGCTAACAAAGTATTCGACCGCGTTCGAAGGGAAGAACTNNCAGCACCTGGTGCTGCTCGCCGCCAACAAGCCCCTCCATAATCTGCTCAATAGCCCGCGGCTGGTCGCCCCGCGGCTTGTAGCTCGTCACCAGCTGAAAGTCCATGGAGTGATTATACTTGAAGAGCGAAGATATGGCGAATACCGCGCTGAAAGGCACCCCGTAGACTGTCCCCATGACCAAGCGANNATCTGGGAACGGCGGGCGGTGCGTCCAACGCTGCCGAGCGCGCCCGCGAGATCGGCGTCAACACATTTCAGATCTTCTCCACAAGTCCGCGTATGTGGACACTACTCATTCAGCTGCATAGCGGGAAGGACCGAGTCAAGTCGATTGACCTCACGGTCTGCGTGGTCTATTATATCTCTAGAAAAGTGCCTTTTTCCGCAAGGAGGCAAAAGGTACGGGGGCCGTTCAGTCGGAGGATTGAAGCGGCCCTTGTTTTATCCGTCGGTCTTATCTCGTTTCGATGAGGTTGCAAATCAAGCTGTCGAATCGTTCATCACACTGCCCCCGGCTCGAGCAAACTGCGATAAAGAGCATCGTAAGACTTGATCATTGACTCAAGCGTGTAGTGCAGGTCAAGGCTACGTTTTCCTCCGGCTGCGACCTGCGCGCAAAGGCTGTCGTCTTCGAGTAGTCGTCTTAACTGAAAAACGAGAGTTGCTCGCGAATCGAAATGCAATCCATTGTCTTCATG
>PLSB01000072.1 GCA_003165005.1 Acidobacteriaceae bacterium
TTTCCCGCGCCGCAGAATTTTCCCCGCCGGAATCGCATCCTGAGCGGATTGAGCGTGGCGGTTCTGGTGGTGGAGGCGAGCGAGAACTCAGGCACGCGCGTGACCGCGCGTTGCGCCGCGGAGCAGAACCGCGACCTGTTCGCCGTGCCCGGCAACGTGACCAACAAGGGTTCCTGGACGCCGAACACGCTGATTAAACAGGGCGCTAAGCTGGTGGCCACCTGGGAGGACGTGTGGGAAGATCTGCCCTCGCAGGTGCGGATCGAGCTCGAGGCCGAGGCGCCGGCTGCATCCAAAGCGGAGGCTAGAGCATCTTTATTGCCTGACCCGGTGCTGCGGCCCGAGGAAGCGATGGTGCTGGAGGTGCTGCGCACGGACGAGAGTCTGCAGATCGACGAGATTCTCGAACTTCTGGAGACGCAACTCACCTCGTCAGAGGTTTTCACAGCGCTTTTTGAGCTGGAAATGGCTGGCCGTGTGCGGTGTTTGCCGGGAAAGAATTACGTCAGGACGATGTGACCGGCAGTTGCGTTGTAGTTTTTCTTGTTTGCGCCAGAAAAGCGCAGAAAACAAAACGCCCGACGCCTTGAACAGGCGCCGGACGTGCTTTTGCTCATTGGAAGTACTCGCTCCGAAGTAGGACTAGAGCGAGATCGTAGCGGACGGGGGCAGAACCTGCCGCCGCCTCGCCAGTACCAGGCCCAGCAAGCCGAGGCCCGAAAGGAGGAGGAGCCACGTGGAAGGCTCCGGCGTGGCAATCAGCGAGACGTCATCGATCTCATTGCCATACGAGGCGCCGCCGTTATTGGTGTAGCCTGGGTAGTCAAGGCCGACGAAGCTCAGGACTTCGGAGCTGCTTGTAGCAGTCACAGTGACCGAGTTAAAGGTCCAGAGCACGGCTGAGTTGGAGCCATTGAGGGTGTCGTAGTCTACAGCGACAGGAGTCCCGCCGGGATTGGCCCCCGGGGAAGTTTCGGCGACACTCGATCCAAAGTAAACCAGCATCTCCTCGTCGCCTGAGTCGGGACGGTCGCCATAGGCCCAACTGAGTATGTATGCTTGCCCGACAGTCAGGCCGGTAACGGTCTGATACACGTCTTCGGGATAGTCATAGTTGATTTCCAGGCTCTGGTCGATGAAGGTGCTGCCGGCGAAGTTGCCGGGGTAAGCTGCCGAACCGGCGGCGAAGACCGCGGGGTTGTCGATTTCGATGCCATTCCCATTCGTTGACCAGCCTGGCACGCCCCCGACGGCGGCGAAATTACCCCAGTTTCCGCCCACGTTTGGCGTTCCGAATGAGCCGTTGACAATCAGGTCGGTAGCATTTGACCTGGTAGACCCAACCAAGCCCAACACAAGGACAACAGCTGCGAAGATGCTAAGACGCTTCATATTGCCTGTTCCTCTTGAGATTTCGAGATCTGCTCGACAGCAATCCTATGTCTGGGGGAAAAGGCAGAGGTATCTCTGCCAGTGATTAAGCAATTTTGACGCCAAACAGAGGACGAGAACCACGTTTCGCGGGGGATTATGCCTATGCTATTGAGTCTGCTTGAGTTAAATGATGATGCTGCGCAGCCTGGCGACGGTTTTCTCGGAGGCTTAACCGTTGCGTGCGAGTTGGCCTGTATGCATTCTTCTTGCAGAAGTGGAAAAGTTTTGCCCACTGGTTCTTCGAGCAACTTTCAGCCTGGGTCCCGCTTGAAGTAATTGGTCGCGGAGAGATTTCTACGTGCTCGAATTGGACAAGCAACGAAAGAAAAATGCCGGCGAAGTGGAAACGGGGTGGTGTTCCGTGGTAGGGTGCAACATTTGCGGGGAGTTTTTCCCGGAGGGGAGAGCGCACTGCGATGGTTTTGGATTCCGGAGTGGGCTGCAATCAGACGGAATGGTCCGTTGATGAGTCCAACTGGCATAAAGCGTAAGCAGTACCGATATCAAGGATGGCAATGAGCAAAGCATTGGTGATCGTCGAGTCGCCGGCCAAGGCCAAGACGATCGAAAAATATCTGGGCAAGGGCTTCGATGTGCGCGCATCGGTGGGGCACATTATGGACCTGCCGAAGAATGACCTTGGCGTGGAGCTGAAGAAGCGGACGTTTGAGCCGGAGCTGGTGGTGTCTCCCGGCAAAGAGAAGGTTGTCGAGCAGTTGAAGAAGTTGGCGGCGAAGGCCGACGAAGTGTATCTCGCGCCCGACCCGGACCGCGAGGGCGAGGCCATCGCCTACCATCTTGCATTGCAGCTCGGAACCAACGCCAAAGAAAAAAAGAAAATTCGCCGTGTCACCTTCAACGAGATCACGAAGAAGGCCGTGCAGGAAGCGTTCAACCACGCGCGCGACATCGATCAAAACCTTGTCGACGCGCAGCAGACGCGGCGTGTCTTGGACCGGCTGGTGGGCTACCAGATTTCGCCTTTGCTGTGGGACAAGGTGCGGCGCGGGCTTTCGGCGGGCCGCGTGCAAACCGTGGCGCTGCGGCTGATCGTCGAGCGCGAGCGCGAGATTCGCGGCTTCCAGCCCGTCGAATACTGGACGCTGGACGCGCTGCTCCATCCGGAAAAGCAAGCCGAGCAGAAGTTCAAGGCCAAGTTCATCGGCATTGAAGGCGAGCCGGCGCGCGTGGCCAACGGCAAGGACAAAGACGGCAAAGAGCAGTTCATCGCCAACGCGCTGGCTGACAAGAAGTCGATGGACGCGGTGCTGGCGGCGCTCGAGAAGGCTGCCTGGACGGTCACCGGCGTGCAGGCGCGCGAGCAGCAACGGCGGCCGCTGGCGCCGTTCATCACCAGCCAGTTGCAGCGCGATGCGGCCAACAAGCTGGGCTTCAACGTGCGCCGCACCATGGGCGTGGCGCAGAGGCTTTACGAGGGCGTGGACCTGGGCGCAGAGGGCACAACCGGTCTTATCACTTACATGCGTACCGACTCGCCGCGCGTGGCGCCGGAAGCCATCGCCTCGGCGCGTGAGTGGATTACGAAGCATCTCGGCAAGAGCTACCTGCCCCCGGCGGCCAATGTGTACAAAGGCAAGAAGGACGCGCAGGACGCGCACGAGGCCATCCGGCCCACGGATGCCGCGCGCACGCCGGAGTCGCTGGCACGATTCCTGAGCGATGAGCAGCTCAAGCTCTACACGCTCGTCTGGCGGCGCTTTGTGGCCTCGCAGATGGTTCCGGCGGTCTACGACGTGACGACAGCAAACATTGCGGCAAACTCATCCAAAACCAGAAAAACATACGATTTCCGCGTGAGCGGTTCGGTGCAGCGCTTCGACGGATTCCTCAAGCTGTACGAGTCGTCGGACGACAACAAGGACGACGACGAGTCCGCGAACCGGCTGCCCAGCCTGGATGGCGTGAAAACACTGATCAAGGACGAGCTGCTCCCCGAGGAGCACGCGACGCAGCCGCCTCCGCGTTACAACGAAGCCTCGCTGGTGAAGGAGCTCGAGGAGCGCGGCATCGGCCGCCCGTCGACCTACGCTTCGATCATCAGCACCATTCAGGATCGCGAGTATGTCGTCAAGCACGGCGGCTCGCGTGGGCGCTTTTATCCCACGGAGATCGGCGTGGTGGTGTGCGATTTGCTGGTGAAGAACTTCCCCTACATCTTCGACACCGCGTACACGGCCAAGCTCGAAACCGAGCTCGACGACATTGAAGAAGGCACGGAGAAGTGGACCGATCTTCTGAACGGCTTCTACGGCTACTTCGAGCAGGAATTGAAGGACGCCGGCAAGAAGATGGAAAACATCAAGCGGATGGAGATCAAGACCGCGGAGAAGTGCGACGTCTGCGGCTCGCCGCTGCTGTTAAAGTGGGGCAAGTTCGGGACATTTTACGCGTGCTCGGCGTACAACAAGAAGGACCCCACAAGCTGCACCTTCACCAAGGAGAACATCGCGGCCAAGCCGGACCTGAACACGCCGGAAGCGCAGGAGGCGGGCGACACCGAGGAGTATTGCGAGAACTGCGGCAAGGTGATGGTGATGCGGCGCGGGCTCTTCGGGCCGTTCATGGCCTGCCCGGATTACAACGCCGATCCGCCGTGCAAGACCTTCCGAAAACTGAGCTCGAAGCAGCAGCAGAAGCCGCCTGAGCCCACTGGCGAGGATTGCCCGATGTGCGGCAAGCCGCTGGTGTTGCGGCAGGGCGCGTACGGCGAGTTTGTTTCCTGCTCCGGCTA
Organism: Acidobacteriaceae bacterium; assembly: GCA_003165005.1. Taxonomy (GTDB): domain Bacteria; phylum Acidobacteriota; class Terriglobia; order Terriglobales; family Acidobacteriaceae; genus Telmatobacter. The sequence continues at coordinate 4,187 of PLSB01000072.1, forward strand.
CCCCAAGTGCAAGTACGTGAAGCAGAACCTGATCGAGGGGATGAAATGCCCCAAGTGCGGCGAGGGCGACATTGCCGAGCGCCGCGCGCGCCGGGGCAATGTCTTCTGGGGCTGCACAAACTATCCCAAGTGCGATTTCACGTCGAACCTGAAGCCGGTGGCGAAGAAGTGCCCGCAGTGCGATAGCCCCTATCTTGTCGAAAAGACGCTGCGTTCGGGCATTTATCTGGAGTGCCCGAACAAGAAGAGGCCGGCCGAAGAAGAGGCCGCAGCGCCAAAGAGGCGCGGCAAGAAGGCTGCTCCCGCCGCCGAGGGAAAAGCCGTCGCTTGCACCTACTCGAAACGCATCGGGGACGCGCCGCCTCCGCCCACGGCCGAGACCCACGGGCCGGTGGTGGAAAAGAAGGACGAGAAGCACGAACTGCAGCCGGCGTAGAAGGGCGAATCCCTTGTTATCCTCGAGTTGGGTGCAGGTATGAAGCTCTGGCAGAGCGCAATGATCGGGCTTGCCCGGTCGAAATCCATCACTGGCCTTATGCAGGGCAATCGGCTGATGCGGGGCCTGGCCAAACGCTTTGTCGGGGGCGACAACTCTTCCGCGGCGGTGAGGAGATCGTCCGAACTGAGTGCACAGGCGACGACTTCGCTCTACTATCTGGGCGAGTATGTGGAATCGCCGGCAGCCATTGAAGAGAATGTGGCGCATCTCGTGGCGGCGATCGAGCAGTTGGGCCAGTCGAATCTCGATGTTCACATTTCGATCGATCCTACACAGATTGGCTACGCCCATTCGGATGCCCTGGGAGAAGCAAACGCATTGCGGCTTGGGAAGCTGATCGCCGCACAGCCGGCATCCGGCAGACGGCGGCTGGCGATGCTGGACATGGAAGATTTTTCCGTTGTTCAGAAGACCCTGGACCTTCGGGCGCGCATGGCTCAGGCTGGCTATCCGACCGGCATCACGATTCAGGCCTATTTACATCGCAGCGCAGAGGACTTGCGTGGCTTGATCAAGGACGCGGCCGTAGCGATACGGCTGGTGAAGGGCGCGTTTGCCGAGAGCCGCGACCACGCCTGGACGAGCCGGACGGATATTAACCGGGAGTTTCTCAGTGGAGCCGCGGTCCTGCTGTCGGCGGAGGCCAAGACCCACGGCGTTTATCCGATCTTTGCAACCCATGACGACGAGATGATCTGGGCAATCATCGAGCTTGCCCAGCAAAACCAGCGGACGCAGGAAGAGTATGAATTCGAGATGCTATTTGGGGTTCGTGAACCGCTGCAACACAGGCTGATTGCGGAGGGCTATCGTCTGCGCGACTACTTGCCCTTTGGAACCGATTGGTGGCCGTATACCGTCCGCCGGATCGGCGAAAACCCCGCCAATGCGCGTTTTGTCCTGAACGCTCTTCGCGGCAACAGATCTCACACGCCGCGCAAGTGAATTCGGCGCCGCCCAAGCGCCCGGCGCAGCGTGCTCCTGCCGCATCCATTAGTATGGGTCTACGGAGACCCACATGGAACGCATGCTGGCCACACCGGCCGACGCTGAAATTGTTCTGAAACTTTATGAATTGCGCACCGAAGCGGTGATGCGCCAGGCCCGCGCCTGGATCACGGGCGAATTCTGGCCCACCACTGCCGAGGAGTTTTTCGCGGTTGCGGAGAATCCCGCCGACCCGCACAATGCCTGGTTCCGGCAGGTGATCACGTACTGGGAGATGGCGGCGGCCATGGTTTTGCATGGCGCCGTCTCGGCAGAGCTGTTCGTCGATAGCAATGGCGAGGGATTCTTTCTGCTGGCCAAGTTCGCGCCCATTCTCGAAGCCATCCGCGAGAAGAATCCCACGTTTCTCAGCAAGACCTCGGACCTGATTAGCCGGTTTTCCATGGCGGCGCAGCGTTACGAGGCGATCCTGAAGCACGTCGATGCGATACGGAGCTCGCGCAACTCGAAATAGCCTGAGATCGGCGTCGCGGACCCGCGGCAGATGAAGAAGTCGCTCGCTTCTTCGCGGGCCGGCGTCGCTTCGCGACGTGGCAAGTTGGCGGGTTGGTGCGAGGGTTCTTATCGATTCGGCCAATCGACAGTGGTTTAGTTTCCCACCCATTTCCGCAAAGAGCGCGGAAATGGATGGGGCACGGCGGGAGCTGGCGGGTTGGCGCGGTGTTTCTTTCGGGGATTGGGGCCGCTCTGGATGGCGAAGAGATTTCCCCTTGTGGAATTCCGGCCAGGGGAGCATCATAGGGACGGATCAAGATTCACTCTTCCCAGGGAGGTTTCTATGAAGAAAAATGTCTTTCTGCTGGCGGCTCTGTGCGCCATGGGTGTGGTTGCGGCGCAGGCTGCCGGTTCAACCACGAGCACGGGATGGATCTCCGACTCGATGTGCGGCGCCAAGCATATGGGCAGCGGCGCGGCCTGCGTGAAGAAATGCATTGAGGGCGGAATGAAGCCGGTCTTTGTCGACCCCGACAAGCAGGTGTGGGCCATCGACAATCCGGATGCGGTCAAGGCCTTCTACGGCGCCAAGGTGACCGTTACGGGGAGTGAGGATTCCGGTAACAAGACCATCCACATTGAGTCGATTGTCGCGGCAAAGTAGGGCCAGAGCGTTTTCGATTCACTTGTTGACATCGCTAATACCGTGCAAGGTGACTCTTACTTCCACCCCACAGACGAAGACCTGTCTGTGGGGACCCCGGACCGGAAAAAGTCACTCGGCGTAGTGCACTCCGTTGAGAGCAGAATCGAAAACGCTGTATTTTCGCCGAGGTACCTGGTTAGGACTCGCCATGCCGCGCAAAGTCTGCTAGTGTCGTATCGGTTGCCCTTGCCTGGCCGGCTCGTCTTCCGGCCGGGGCCGGGGTCGAACGATTGAAAGCGACCGGAAAATCCATGGCGCGAGCAATTTGGAACGGCAGAGTGATTGCGGAGAGCGATGGGATCCTGGAAGTGGATGGGACCGTCTTCTTCCCCGAGTCCGGCCTCAAGCGGGAGTACTTTCGTCCCAGCACGACCACATCGACCGATCCCGCGAACGGGCAGAAGCGGTACATGACCGTGGTGATCGACGGGCAGGATAACCAGGACGCCGCCTGGTACTACCCCGACCCCAAACCAATGGCACGCAAGGTGAAGGGCTATGTGGCCTTCTGGCGGGGCGTCGAAGTGGAGAAAGACAGGGAAAAGGGAGTAGCCAATAGCCAATAGGCACGCCCCCTGACGGAATTCGCGCGCTTTCTCGCTTCCGCCGCGACAATTCCTACCATTTCCCCATCATTGATGGACTCGGTGTGGTTTCGAGATGGCTTGCGTCGGCGTGCTTTCTATTCCCTATTCCCTACTGGCTACTCCCTGTTTCTCAATACGCTTCCACTTGATCGAGCGGCAGGCGCACGCGGTGAACTTGACCGTGTTCTATCCGCCCGCGTTGAATAGGAAGAGTATCTTTGCAAAGAGAATTTACCCGCTGCTCCCGGTTCGGATGAACTTCGGGAATGCGGTGGGCTCCCTGGACAAAAAGACTGCACCATTCGGATTGCGGCGTAGGATTGGGTGCGGCAAAGGATTGGTTGAATGAAGTTGAAGACGATGCGGGCGGTCGATTACTGGATCGGCGTTCCGCTGTGTTTCCTGTGCACCCAAATCGTGCGTTTGCTGGGAAGGCCCAAGGGCCCCGAAAAACCGCAACGGGTCCTTTTTATGGAGCTTTCCGAGATGGGCAGCGCGGTGATCGCGCACCCGGCCATCGCCAAGGCCAAGAGTGCTCTGGGAGCGGAGATTTTCTTCCTGATCTTCGAGCGCAACGCAGAGAGTGCGCGGCTGCTGGATACGGTTCCCGAAGCGAATATCGTGACCATTCGCGACACCGGCCTGTTTCCGCTGGCGATCGACTCGCTGCGCTTCCTCAGGTGGGCGCGCAAGGCCAAGATCGATACCGTCCTGGACCTGGAGTTGTTCTCCCGCTACTCGGCACTTTTGACAGGCCTGTCCGGCGCGCGGCGGCGCGTGGGCTTTTACCGGTTTCATGCCGAGGGGCTCTACCGCGGCGAGATGATGACGCACCGCGTCAGCTACAACGGCCACATCCACATCGCCAAGGATTTTGTCTGCATGGTCAATGCGCTTCTGGCCGCGAAGCCGGAGGTGCCCTACTCCAAAACCCACGTCTCCGACGAGGAGATTCGCGTGCCCATCAGGCATGTGCCGGAAAGCGAAAAGGAAGAGCTGCGGGGACTGGTTCGCCAGGTTTATCCGGAGTACAGGCCGGAGCGTCACCGCATTGTGCTCATCAACCCTAACAGCTCCGAGATGCTGCCGCAGCGGCGCTGGCCCAAGGAAAACTTCGTCGCCCTGGCGTCGATGGTGGTCCGCGAATATGAAGATGCATTGGTGCTGATTACGGGCTCGAAGAGCGAGCGCGAAGAGGCCCTGCGCATGCAGGACAGCATTGGCCACGCGCGGGTGCGCAGCTTTGCCGGAATGCATAAGCTGCAGGGGCTGATACCGCTCTACAACATCTCCGCGGTTCTGGTGACCAACGACAGCGGCCCGGGACACTTCTCGGCCATCGCGCCGATCCGGTCGATTGTGCTCTTCGGTCCGGAGACGCCCAGGCTCTATGGAAGCCTGGGCAATACCGAAGCGATCACGGCCGAGCTCTCCTGTTCGCCATGCGTGACTGCCGCGAACCAGAAGAACTCCGCGTGCGACGACCCGGTTTGCATGCGCATGATCACGCCGGAACGCGTGATGGAGTCGGTGCGCGGCGTGCTCAATAGCCGCGCGAGCGTGTAGGATGGGAACGATCTTCAAGAGCCGCAATGATCGAAAAGTTGCATGAGGTAATTCACGAGATCGAGCACTCCTGGGCGACGAAGCGCATGCTGGCGGTCGGCGACGTGATGCTCGACAAGTACATCTGGGGTGAAGTGGGCCGCATCTCGCCGGAAGCGCCTGTGCCCGTGGTTCGAGTCACATACGAGAGCACGCGGCCGGGCGGCGTGGCCAATGTGGCCATGAACATGGCGCTGCTGGGGGCGCAGACGCGGGTGATTGGTTTTGCCGGCGGCGATGAGAACCAGCGGCTGCTGGAGGCGAACCTTCGGGCCAGCGGGGTTACGCCGGAGTTTATCGTCTCCAGCGGTTTCCCTACCATCGTGAAAACGCGCGTTCTGGGCGGCCAGCAGCAGATGCTGCGCCTTGACCGTGAGCGTTCGGACCCCAGGCCGCAGGAGGATTACGACCGCCTGGTCGCATGCGTGCTTGCCCGGCTTCCCGAGTGCGATGCCGTCGTACTGTCCGACTACGCGAAAGGATCCTTCTCGCCCGAGGTCTGCCAGACGCTGATTCAAGCGGCGCGTGAGCTGCGCATTCCGGTTCTGGTGGACCCCAAGAGTCCCGATTTTACGCGCTATCGCGGCGCCACCACCATCTGCCCGAATCTGGCCGAGATCTCTGCCGCGACACGGGACCGGGGTTGGGTGTGCGGGCACGATTTCGAGGAGCCTCTCGCGGCGGCCGAAACCATGGTTCGGGAGTTGGATCTGGATTTCCTTGCTGTAACCCTGAGCGAGAAGGGCATCGCCCTGGTGCGGCCGGGCAAAGTTTTTACTGCCCCGGCAGTGGCGCGTCAGGTCTTCGATGTCTCCGGCGCCGGCGATACGGTGATCGCGGTTCTGGCCTTGTGCCTGGCCTCCCAAGTGCCTCCTGAGACCGCGATCGAACTGGCCAATGTTGCCGCCGGCATCGTGGTGGGGAAGGTGGGCACCGTGCCGGTGGAAAGGCACGAGCTGCTGGCCGCGCTGAACCCGGAGATTGCACTGCGCGCCGAGAATAAGGTCGTCACGTGGCGGGAACTGGCAAGCCGCGTGGCCTTGTGGAAGGCCAACGGCGAGCGCGTGGCCTTCACCAACGGCTGCTTCGACCTGCTGCACATCGGTCACATTACGCTGCTGGAGCAGGCGCGGCGTTACGGCGACCGGCTCATCGTGGCCGTCAACAGCGACGCCTCGGTGCGCGCTCTCAAGGGCCCCAGCCGGCCCATCGTCGGCGAGCGCGAACGTGTGGGCGTTCTTTCCGCCCTGGCCGCCATTGACGCGGTGGCGGTCTTTGACGAACCGACGCCCCTCGAGCTGATCCTCGCGGTAAAGCCCGACGTGATCGTGAAAGGCGGCGACTACAAGATGGACACGGTCGTCGGCGCCAAGGAGGTCGAATCCTGGGGCGGGCAGGTGCGGATCATTCCTCTTGTCGAAGGGTATTCCACCACGCGCCTGATTCAGAAGGGCGCGGGCGAATAGAATAGAGATAATCTCGCCAGCCAGTATCGCCGCCAAACGCTTTGTTCAGGACGAAAAACCTAACGTGCTGAAGTCCAAAATCCTGAGTGAGACTGTTCCAACTCCCGCCGGGAAATCTCCGGCCCGGATGCGGCGCAGGCTGGCTATGATCGTCCTGATCGGGCTGGCGCTGCGCCTGGCTATCATCCCGCTTCCCAACTTCGAAAACCTGATGGATGCCGACCACATTCATTCCTGGGAGCCGGGCAATATGGCGCGGTCTTTGGTGGCTGGCCGCGGCTTCGGCAGCACGCTCGATTCCACGCAACCCTCGGCGATGATGTCGCCGGTTTACCCGCTGATCGTCGCGGTTTTCTTTCATTTTTTCGGAGTTCACACCGCAGCGTCGATCCTTGCCGTGCATGCGTTCGACTGCCTGACGAACGCGCTCGCCTGCATTCCAATTTTCCTGCTGGCTCGCCGCAGCTTCGGCGCGCGCGTTGCCTGGTGGGCGGCGTGGATCTGGGCCTTCTTCCCTTACGGTATCTATTTTTCGGCGGCCTGGGCGTGGTCCACGCACCTGTTGCTGCTCTGCCTTTGCTGGCTGCTGGTGCTCGCGCAGCGCATGGAGCAGTCATCGCGGCTGGCTTTGTGGGCGGGATTCGGGCTGCTCGCCGGTTTCGCGGGCCTCACTGAGCCGTCCGTGCTGATCGTCGTTCCATTTCTGCTGGCGCTGGCCTGCTGGCGGCTGCGCCGCGACGGCAAGCGCTGGTTCGCGCCCGGATGCGTGGCCTGCCTGGTGATGGCGGCGGCGATCTCTCCATGGATCGTCCGCAACGCCCTCGTGTTTCATCGCTTCATTCCCATGCGTGACAACATGGGCCTGGAAGTGTGGATGGGCAACAACGGCTACGATCTGCGCTGGACCAGCGACGATCTGCACCCGCTGCACGACCCTCAGGAGCTGGCCGACTACAACTCCATGGGCGAGCTGGCCTACAACAACCACAAGATGCAGCAGGCCAAGGCGTATATCCACGGCCATCGGGCCTGGTACGCGTGGATGAGCCTGCGGCGCGCCGTGTACATCTGGACCAGCTACTGGAGCTTCGATCCCGACTACCTCGAGCTGGAGCCGATGGACCCGGCCAACATTCCCTTTGCCACGTGCCTTACGCTCGTGGGCCTGCTGGGTCTGCTCGTGGCCTGGCGCGAGAGGCCTTTCGAGACCATGCGCTATGCGGGCGTGCTCCTTCTCTTTCCCGTGATGTACTACTTCACGCACCCGGAGCCGTATCACCTGCGTCCGCTCGATCCGCTGCTGATCATTCTGGGCTGCCATGCGATTCTTGCGCTGCGTGAGCGCATGAAGACGCGCACCAGGAAACGAGCTCAGGCAAGAGATCTCGGGACGGTTCGCGAGACTGAATAATTCTCAGCCGTGGATCAAGCCGTGCCCTTTCAAAGCAGCTTTCTCCAAATCTCTTCGTTTATGCGATTGCCTTGGGCTGACCCGCTGACTTGCCGACTCGCTAACGTGCGGCCTTTCCCGTAGTAGACTGGGCGTTGATTGCGCCACGGGAGAATGCCGCATGAACATTACGTTTGCCGCTTCGGAGAGCGCGCCGCTGGCCAAGACCGGCGGATTGGCAGACGTGGTGGGCGCTTTGCCGCGCGAACTGGTCAGGCTCGGGCACAAGGTCACGGTCTTCCTGCCGTTTTATGCGCGCATCAAACGGCAGATCGAAGGCGAGCCGAAGGTCGCGGTGCGGTCCATTACAATTCCTTTCCGCGACTACAACCGCTTTGTGAGCGTGGTTGACGGCGGCAAACGCGATGACGTGCAGTATTACTTCATCGATTGCCCGGAACTGTTCGACCGCAAGGAGCTTTACGGCCCCAGCGGCGGCGACTATGCCGACAATGCCGAGCGCTTCGGCCTCTTTTGCCGGGCGGTGCTCGAGGCGTCGAAGCTGCTCGGCGTGCCGGAGGTCTTTCACGTTCACGATTGGCAGGCGGCGCTGATTCCCGTNNCAACGCCGCCTACCAGGGAGCGTTTTTGGCGGACACCACCGAGGAACTGCTTTTTCCGTGGGAGCTGTTCACCATGGATAAAGTGGAACAGTTCAATCGCTTCAACTTTTTGAAAGGCGGNNAGCCGCAAATATGCCGAGGAGATTCAGACGGCGGAGTTCGGCGAGCAACTGGAGGGCGTTTTACACAAGCGCGCGGCCGACTTGCGCGGGATTTTGAACGGCGTGGATTACGCGCAGTGGGACCCCGCGGCCGACGGCCACCTGGCGGCGCATTACACGCCTGAGAATCTCGGAGGCAAGCGCGATTGCCGCGCCGGCCTGCTGCACGCCTTCGGTCTCGAGAAGATAGCGGACACGACGCCCGTCATCGGCATCGTCTCGCGTCTGGCCGCGCAAAAGGGATTCGGCATTGTGGCCGAGATCGCCGAAGAACTGGCCGAGCGCGACCTGGCCGTAGTGGCGCTGGGCGCCGGCGATCCCCGCTTCGAAAACTTCTTTCGCGGCTGGGCCTTTCGCCATCCGGGCAGCGTGGCCGTGCAGATTCGCTACGACGAGGCGCTGGCGCACAAGATCGAGGCCGGCGCGGACATCTTCCTGATGCCTTCGCGCTACGAGCCCTGCGGCCTGAACCAGATCTACTCGCTCAAGTACGGCGCCGTTCCCATCGTGCGCGCCACCGGCGGCCTGGACGACACCATCGAGGAGTGGGACGCGGCCAAGGGAACCGGCACCGGCTTCAAGTTCGAGGGCTACGATGCGAAAGATCTGCTGGCTGAGATCGACAGGGCGCTCGAAGCCTTTCGCGACAAGGAAGGCTGGACGCGCCTGATGCGCAATGGCATGGCGCGGGACTACAGCTGGTCCGGGCCGGCGAAGGAGTACGTGAAGGTCTACGAAGAGGCGGCGCAGCGCAGAGCGTAGCGAAAGCTCCGCGCGTTTCATCGGCCGGGAATCCGCAGAAATCTCCGCGATTTTTCTGCCGAAAGGTCTTGCTTGCCGGCCTCGATCTCCCGATCGGATGCATGTGGAAAAGCCGTACCCAAATTCTTTTTAAAAAACTCCGCACAAAGCGTGAATTGGCTTTACATTCAATTACATTGAATCTGATCCAGTTCAAGAAGGCGTGAATGCGATGGCTTTCTCGTAGCTCGCTCGAAAGGCAATTTGATGGAAAGACTCTGCCGCGCCGCGCGGCCCTCAAGGCGGATGGCCTTTAGATCGTTTCTCCTCTCTTGTTGGCTGGCGGCGGCAGCTGCCTGTCCTATCTCCGCACAATCTACATTTGGTTCCATTCTCGGCATCGTGCGCGACACGACCGGCGCCGTCATTCAGGGCGCGCAGGTGACGCTCGAAAATACCGGGACCCAGGCCACGCAGGTGTCCACAGTGGACGCAAGCGGCAATTACGCGTTCCGCAACGTCGACGTGGGCGCCTACAAGCTGACCATCGCGGCGCCGGGCTTTCAAACCGAGTCGCTGCCGCAGATTGCTCTGGCCGCGCGCGAGACGCGCCGCATCGATGTGACGCTGCGCCCCGGCTCGCAGAGCCAGACTGTCGAAGTCCGCGAGGACGAGGCTCCCGTCATCACCACCGATGTTTCGAATCTTGCCCAAACCAAGCTCGGCAACGAGCTGGTGGATCTTCCCGTCGCGATCTATTCGCGCTCGGCCGGCTCCACAAGCCCCATTTCCACGCTCACCACCGAGTCCGGCGTGCAGACCGACGACAGCGGAAACCTGGAAGTGATGGGCGCCACCTCCGCGCTGCTCAGTGTTACCATCGACGGCATCGCCGCCCTCGGCGTGGAATACTCTGGCCCCGTCAACGAGATGTTCCCTTCGTTCAACTCCATCGAGGAGATTCGTGTCTCGGAGTCGAACAACAATGCCGAGTTCTCCGGCGTGGCCGACATCACTACGGTCTCCAAGGCCGGCACGCTTCAGTACCACGGCGGGCTCTTCGAGAACAACGAAAACACAGTCTTCAACTCGAACAATCCCTTCGCGCTTTCAAAGCCGCGCATCAACATGAACGATTTTGGCGGCACGCTGGGCGGGCCGCTGCGCATTCCGTTTCTGGCGCCGAATACCGAGCGCACGTTTTTCTTTGCCAGCTACGAGGGGCTGCGCCTGCCCCGCGAGACGCCGATGCTGCTGAGCGTGCCTTCGGCCGCCATGCGTACTGGAGATTTGACGGCGTATTACGGATCGCCGACTCCAGTCCAGGTGACGCCGACACCTACCTCTGCGGCCGTGCTGAAGTATCTGTTTCCCGCGCCCAACTACGGCTCGGCGGACTCTTTCGCGAACAATTACCAGATCAATTTTCCTTCGCCGATCTCAGCCAACCAGGGCGACATCCGCCTGGACCGCACCATCTCCTCGCGGCAATCGGTTTTTGCGCGTTTCTCTTACAAGAATCGCCAGGTCATTACGGCGCCCTCGTCCAACTGCCTCTACGCATACTGCGCCGAGGCCGGCAGCCCGCTGCAGGGCGGTTACAACACGCCGGAGATCGACGAGGGACTGACCTTCGCGCACAATTTCGTCTTCAATCAGAATCTGCTCAACGAGTTTCGCGGCGGCTTCAACGCGCAGCACGCCTCTGAGACGCAGTACTACTCCACGAACGATTTGCTATCGGAGACCGGCTTTGCCTCGGTGGTTCCCGATCCCGACACCCAATGGGCCGAAGCGCCGGAGATTCTCATCAACGGCTTCATGTCCACCGGCGCGGGCAATCCGGGCATGCAGCGCGGCCAGATTGTGCAACTGCTCGACAACGTTACCTGGACACGCCACAACCACGCCTTCAAGTTCGGCTTTGACTTCAAGCGCATCTCCGACCACGACGATAACGTCTACGGCAACTACCGCTCCGGCTGGTACGTTTTCAACGGCACCTCGGACGTCGGCCAGACGATCGGCGACCCCTACACGGCTTTTCTACTCGGCTATCCCGACTACACCGAGGTCAGCTCCACAAACGACGCCACGATGGACGGACTTGGCCACGCCTACGGCGTCTTTGCCCAGGACGATTGGAAAGCAACGCCGAATCTCACCTTCAATCTCGGGCTGCGCTACGAGATGCACCCGCCGGTCAGTGAGATCCATGGCAATACGGCCAACTTCAAGCCCGATTGGACGGGCCTTGGAACCGACGGCCAGACCACTGTCAGCGGAGCGGTGGTTGTTCCCAACGCGCAGGCGCTCAATAATGCTTCGCAGGAGTTCGCATTAAGCATCGCGCCCACGCCGATCGTCACCGCCGCCGAAGTGGGTCTGCCTCAGGCGCTGCACACCACTAGCCGCACCGACATCGGGCCGCGCCTGGGCTTTGCATGGCGTCCGCGCGGCAACGACAAGACCGTCGTTCGCGGCGGCTGGGGCCGCTTCATCGAGACGCCGCTGGGCTTCTCGCTGGTGGCCGGCTGGGCCGTGGCTTCGAGCTATGTGCCCACGTACAACCAAGACTTCGGCTCCGATGGCGTTACGCCGTTGCTCTCGTTCTCCAATCCCTTCAATCCCGCGGCCACCGCGACCGGCGGCTTTTACTATGCCTATCCCCTCCACTACAAGGACCCGTCGGTCCAGCAGTGGAATCTGACCGTCGAGCAGAACATCGGCCTGAGCAACGGACTGCGCCTGTCTTACTCCGGCAGCCACGGCCGCAACCTCGACGCCATGGAGGATCTCAACCAGGTACCGGCCAACTCATATGGCTACTCGAACCCAAGCCCTGCGCCAGCGGCGAGCGGCGCGTGCATCACGGACGGCGGCACTCTTGTCTCCGACCATCGGCCGTATCCGTGTTGGAGCGTGATTCAAAGCGTTGCCAACGCCGACATCAGCAACTACCACAGCGCCACCGCCGAGCTCTCGCGTCACAGCGGGCGTTCCCTCACCTACGACTTGAGCTACACCTTCACCCGCGACCTCTCCAACGCCGGAGGCATTGCGCCCAACGCCTTTGCCATCGCGGGCGGCAGCTACATGACCGACCGCTTCAACCCTGGACTTGACTACGGCAACGTTGTCTACGACCGGCGGCAGCGCTTTTTGGCGACCTATCTCTGCAACCTGCCCTTCGGCAATGGCCAGCGCTGGCTCACCACGCGCAGCCTCGCCAATGTTCTCGCGGGCGGCTGGCAGTTGGCCGGCGTCACGGTTTTGCAATCCGGTCCGTTCCTCACGCCCTTCGAGCAGTCGACCGATCCGGCCGGAACCAACATCCTGACCACCGTGGGCTTTACGCGCACTAACACCGTGCCGGGTGCAGCGATCTATCCCACCCATCGCACCACGAACCAGTGGCTCAACAGCTCCGCCTTTTCGATTCCGGAGGCTAATGGCGGTAGCTTCGGCAACACGTCCGTGGGCAGCGTCGTCGGGCCCGGCACGCAGAACTTCTCGCTCTCGCTGCTGAAGGCCGTTACGCTTCGGGATCAGACCAGCTTTCGCTTCAGCGTCGAGGCGGCGAATGTCTTGAATCATCGCAACTACGAGCCGCCCAACATGCAGTTGGACGCACCCGATAATGCCTTCGGCTCCATTACGGCGCTGCAAACGGCGGAAGGCGCGGGACCGCGGAGCCTGGAGCTGACGGGACGGTTTAGCTTCTAAACAGAATGCCTAAGAAACGAAACGGCGCGGATTCTCCGCGCCGTTGTGTTTGGCATTACTGAGCTGATGGCTGTCTTTAGTTGTGCTTGCCCTTCCATTCCTCGTAGGGGCCCTGGAAGTCTTCGATCTCTTTCTCGTGGAAGACCCACAGCCGCGTGGCGACTTCGTCGATCAGGTCGTGGTCGTGCGTGACCAGGAGCACCGTGCCCTCGTACCGCTGCAATGCAATGTTCAGCGCATTGATCGATTCCAAATCCAAATGGTTGGTGGGCTCGTCGAAGATCAGGATGTTGGGCTTGGTGAGGATCAGTTTGCAGAAGGCGAGGCGCGCCTGCTCGCCGCCGGAGAGCGCCTTGGTTGGCTTCGAGCCTTCTTCGCCGCTGAAGAGCATCTGCCCCAGAATGCCGCGAATGTCTTCGACGTGCGCGGCGGGGTTCCACTGGTGCAGCCAATCGGCAACCGTCAGGCCGGGCTCGATGGTCGCGCCCACGTCCTGCGGAAAGTAGCCCACCTGCGCTTCGTGACCCCAGAAGACCGAGCCGGAGTCGAGCGTAAAGCCCTTGTCGGCGAGGCCTGGGTAATTGGCCAGCAGGCATTTGAGCAGCGTGGTTTTTCCCCCGCCGTTGCGGCCCATGAGGCAGATCTTTTCGCCGCGCAGAATGTTGGCCGTGAAGCCGTCGATGACTTCAAGTTCGCCGTAATACTTCGTCAGGTGCTTAAACTCGAGAACGTGCTTGCCGCTGGGGCGCGTCTGGTCGAAGCGGATGTAGGGCCGCGCGATATTGGAGCGCGCCAGCTCATTGGTTTGCAGCCGCTCCACTTCCTTGCGCCGGCTTGTGACCTGGCTGGAACGCGTGCCTGCGGCAAAGCGCGCAATAAAATCGTTGAGTTGCGCGATCTTCTTTTCGCGCTGCGAGATCTGCGCCTCGAGCGTGGAGCGAATCTGCGTCTTTGCCATCACCATGTCGTCGTAGCCGCNNTGGTAATCGATGTCGGCGGTGTGCGTGGTGACGGAGTTCAGGAAGTGCCGGTCGTGCGAGATAGCGATCAGCGTGCCGTTATAGTTCATCAGAAAATCTTGCAGCCAGTGGATCGAATCGAGGTCGAGATAGTTGGTCGGCTCGTCGAGCAGCAGCGCCTCCGGCTTGCCGAAGAGAGCCTGAGCCAGCAGTACGCGGACCTTTTGCCCGCCCTGCAACTCGCCCATCCTGCGCTCGTGCAGGGCTTCAAGAATGTCGAGACCGTCGAGGAGCACCGCGGCGTCGCTTTCGGCGGTGTAGCCGTCTTCGTCGCCGATCGTGCCTTCGAGTTCGCCCAGTCGCATGCCGTCCTCGTCGGTCATCTCCGGCTTGGCATAGATGCGATCGCGCTCTTCGAGCGCTGCCCACAGCGGCTTGTTGCCCATGATCACGGTGTCGATGACGCGGTAGGCGTCGAAGGCGAACTGATCCTGGCGCAGCACGCCCAGTTTGCGCGGGCGCACCACGGTGCCCTTCTGCGCCTCCAGTTCGCCGGTCAGGATCTTCATGAAGGTGGTCTTGCCGGAGCCGTTCGGCCCGGTCAATCCGTAGCGTCGCCCCGGCGTGAAGGTCGTGGATACGTCCTCGAAGAGAATCTTCGAGCCGTAGCGCATGGAAATGTTACTGACGCTGATCATTCTTTGCGATTTCCTAAAGGTATTTCCGGTTGCCGCACGCGAATCGCGACGGCGCAGGGACCGCAAAAGCCCGTTCCAACTAAGTTGAAGCGTGGTTTGAGGGGCAGATGCAGCCGCCCCGAGAAAAACTCACTGCCGCACTTCTAGTTTCTCATAGAAGTGTGGATTCTCAGGTTAGTCGCGCGCCAGCGCCGCAGATCTGCGGGGGATGAAACAAGTCTTCACCTCTTCGCATGTTGGCGTCGCTCCGCGAAGTCGCAAGTTGGCAAGTTCGCCCGATTGTTTTTAGGATGGCAAGTTCTCGACGCCGGTCGCAGGCGTTCAGAAAAGCTCTCCTAGCTTCGCGAATGCATCGAGCTCAATAAGATGCTGGCCTTCGGGCGCGGCGTCGAGCGAGGCGTGTTCCAGCACCCATGTGTCCGGGTGGAAGAGAAAGACGGCGTGCAGTCCCGCTGCCAGCGCGGGATTGATGTCGCTCTTGGGGCTGTTGCCGATCATCCAGGCGCTGTGCGCGGCGATGTTTTGGCGAACGACTACGTCACGGTAAGCCGGCGGATCTTTCTCCGCCACAATCTCGACCGAAGAGAAAAGCTCGGAGAGCCCCGATCGCGCCAATTTATCGGCCTGTTCGGCGTGATCGCCTTTGGTCATCAGAATGAGATGGTGCCGCTGGGCCAAGTCAGCCAGTGTCTTGGCCACGCTGGGCATCAGCTCGATCTCCTGCTCGGCGATGGCGCGCGCAAAGCCGCGGATGCGCTCGCGTCTTTCTTCGCTCACCGGCTCGGGGCTGAGCCGCTCGAAGCAGTCTTCGAGCGACCGCGTGAAGCTGGAAAGCCCGTAGCCGTGAGAGAGGATGGTCTCGCGCTCGACGGCGTTCAGCACCTGGCGCACCTCGGCGGGCGAGTACTCTTTGTGATCGAGAAAGCCGATGAACGCGGCGATGGCGCGCTCGAAGTAGATGTTGTTCTCCCAGAGCGTATCGTCTGCGTCGATGAGCAGGGTTTGGCCTTGAGGGAAGCGGGGCATATCTCAATGGTACAGGCCGCAGTTTGCCCGTTAATGCTTGCCTCCCACTGGATTGCAATATGCTTACTGCGGTGTTTGTGTTGACAAGTGTAAAGTAACAGGCTACGCTTGATGCGTGAAGATCCGGAGTTTCGCTCACAAGGGTCTCAAGAAACTCTACGAGGACGATGAGACGAGGGGTGTCGAAGCCGCTACGGCCGATAAACTTCGCAAGATGCTTCTGTTTTTCGATGAGATGGAAAATCCGGAAGAGTTGCTGGCGCTTCCGGCCTGGAAGCCCCACACGCTCAAGGGCGGCCGTAAGGGAACCTGGAGCCTGAGTGTCACCGCCAACCGGCGTTTGACGTTTCGCCTTGACAGGAGCGGGCGCGAAATTCTCGATGTGAACCTGGAAGACTATCACTGATCCAAAAAGGAGACACGCCGTGCCGATGAAGAACCCGCCGCACCCCGGTGATTTTATCAGGACCGAGATTGTCGAGGCCGCTGGGCTGACGGTTACAGCAGCCGCGCGGGCGCTGCGTGTTTCGCGGCCCGCACTGTCGAGCCTTCTCAACGGCAAGGCGGACCTCTCCGGAGAGATGGCTTTGCGTATCGAGAAGGCTTTTGGAGTGCGGATGGACACGCTGATGCGGATGCAGAGCGCGTACGATATTGCGCAGACGCGGAAAGCTGCCAATAGGCTTCGGATTCCGCGGCTCCCACTTTCGAGGGTGGCCGCGTAGCGTAGCAATCAGGCAAGCATGAGCCGTCTTACACGCCCAACTCCGCGCGGATGGCCGCGGCGATGGCTTCGGCGTGGCGGCGCATGGCCTCGTCGCTCTCGGCTTCGATCATGACGCGGGCCAGCGCTTCGGTGCCGCTGAAGCGGATGACGACGCGGCCCGTGTCCTTGAGTTCTTCTTCGGCGGCGCGGATGGCGGCGGCAACTGTAGGAATCGCTTCCAGCGGTTTCTTCTCGTGCACCTGTACGTTCACAATCACCTGCGGGAAGACTTTGAGATCGGCGGTCAGCTCGTCGAGGGATTTGCCGGTGCGGGCTACGAGATCGAGCACCACGAGCGCCGTGAGCAGGCCGTCGCCGGTGGTCGCCAGGTGCGGGAAGAGAATGTGGCCGGACTGCTCGCCGCCCAGAGCGGCATTATGCTCTTGCATCTCTGCGAGTACGTAGCGGTCGCCCACGGGCGCGCGCAACATGCGGATGCCGCTGCGCTTGAGCGCGGCTTCAAGGCCCATGTTGGACATGGTCGTGGCGACGACCACATCGCCGGTCAACATGCCGCGGGCTTTCAGGTCGCGCGCGGCCATCAGCAGGATGGCGTCACCATTGATCACGTTGCCTTGGGGGCCGGCTAACATGCAGCGGTCGGCATCGCCGTCGAAGGTTACGCCCAGATCTGCGCCGCGCGCAGTCACCTCTTGCGCCACATGCGTGGGATGCAGCGCCCCGCAGTCGGCATTGATGTTGCGGCCGTCGGGCGCGACGTTGAGCAGGGCAATGTTGCCGCGACCCTCGTGGTCGAGGCGTCGAAAGAGCTCGGGCGCAATGGCCGCCGCGGCGCCGTGGGCGCAATCGGCAACGATCTTCAAGTGGGAGAGCGAAAGCCCGGGCACGCAGTCGAGGAGGAATTGGATGTAATCGGCCTTGAGCCCCGGATTGTCCTCGACCGCCGGAAAGCGATGCGGATCGGAGACGTCGACCTGTGCGGCGTGGTGGAAGATCTCGTCTTCCATGGCCAGCTCTACCGCGTCGGCCAGCTTGAAGCCGTCGGCTCCAAAGAGCTTGATACCGTTGTCCTGCCACGGATTGTGCGAGGCAGAGATGACGACGCCGGCGTGGAAGCCGTGGGTGCGCGCGAGAAACGCGACCGCCGGGGTGGTGACGACTCCGGCGCTTTCAACCTGTGCGCCTGCCTCGCGCAGCCCCGCGGCCAGCGTGGCGGCGATCCACGGGCCCGACTCGCGCGTGTCGCGGCCGAGAAGGACCCTGGGTTGGGCTGTGGTTTTCCACCCCACGGACGAAGACCTGTCCGTGGGGGCCCCGGTTCTGCGCAGCGAATGCGCGAGCGCGAGTCCAACGCTGAAAATGGTTGTGGGGTCGAGCGGAGCCTGGCCCGCGACGGCGCGGATGCCGTCGGTTCCGAAGAGCTTGCGTGAGGGAGTTGCAATCATGATTTCGATTTCTTGCCTCGTTTCCCGGGAGTGGGTGTGGAGGGCGCGCTCTTTGCGTGAGATTGCGGCGCGGCGGCCCCGGTCGACTCCACGTGGCTCACAAAGGAGCCGTCGGCCAGGCGCGTGGTCACTTGATCGCCCGCGGCAAGTTGCGCCGTGGAGCGAATCAGCTCGCCTCCGGCGGAAAGAACCAGAGCGTAACCGCGGTCGAGCACGGCCAGCGGAGACAACGAATGCAGGCGCGCGTCGAGGGCGTTGAGCGAAGCCGCGGAAGATTCGATCAGGCGTTCGAGCGAGCGATCGAGGCGGGCGCGCACGTCGGCGAGGCGCTCACGTGCGCGCGCCAGATGCTGGCGGGGATCGTGGCGCAGCACCGCGGCGGCCAGGTCGGCAATGCGATTGCGGCGCAAACGCAGGCGCGCGTCGAGGGCAACGTCGAGGCGTCCGGTCACGTCATCGAGGCGCTGGCCCAAACGGCGCAGCAGGTTGGTTACACGCGATTCGGCGCGGCTCGCCGGCAATCGCGTGAGCCGCTGGCTCGCCTGGAGCAGTTGAAAGCGCGCGGCCCGCTCCAGCCGGTGCGACTCGGTAGCCAGATGCTCGGCGATTTTGTGCTGGGCTTCGGTAATCAGCTCGGCTGCGGCCGATGGAGTGGGCGCGCGCAGGTCTGCGGCGAAGTCGGCGATGGTGAAGTCGGTCTCATGGCCGACGGCAGACACCACCGGAAGCCTGCTCGATGCAATGGCGCGCGCCACGCGCTCGCTGTTGAAGGCGGCCAGATCTTCGAGGGAACCGCCTCCGCGGGCGAGCACAATGAGGTCGACGAGATCGGAAGCGTTGAGCTCGGCCAGTGCGGCTTCGATCTCGGCAGGCGCCGATTCGCCCTGCACGGAAACCGGGCAGACGAGGACGTTCAATCCCGAGTGGCGGCGGCCAACGATGTTGAGGAAATCGCGGACCACCGCGCCGGTGGGCGAAGTGACAATGCCCACAGTGTGCGGAAACAAGGGCAGAGGCTGCTTGCGATCGGCGTCGAAGAGGCCTTCGGCCTTGAGCCGCTGCTTGAGCTGCTCGAAGGCAAGCTGCAAAGATCCAGCGCCGACCGGCTCCATGGTTTCGGCTACCAATTGCAACTGGCCGCGTTGCTCATAGACGCTGACGCGGCCGCGCACCAGGACGTGCAGTCCATCCTCGGGCCGGAAGCGGAGAAGCATGGCCTGGCGGCGGAAAAGCACGATGGGAAGCTGGGCGCCGGCGTCTTTGAGCGTGAAATAGACGTGGCCCGAAGGCGCGGGCCGGAAGTTCGAGATCTCGCCTTCGACCCAGATGTCGCCGTACTCCTGCTCGACCATTTCGCGCACCTGCGCCACGAGGTCGCAGACGGCCCAGATTCGGCGCCGCTCGCGCGGCGAGTCGAAGCGCAGGCCAAGCTGGTCGTCAGAGTCGCTCAAGTGCGCGAATGGATCGTGCGAGGTCACTGATGTTGAGTTTAATTGGTTGCAGCGGTGTTCGCGGAGTTAGAGGAGCTAGCGGAGTTAGAAGGACGGCCAGCTTGCGCCGGAGTCTCGACCGAACTTATTCCACGCGAACAGAATCTCTGCTTCCCGTTTCGCCTCGGCGTCCTTGCCAAGCGTGGATCTCGGCAATCTCCCTGTGCCTCAGGCCGAGGGCTTGCGGTCTTCGACCATGGCGCGCAATTCCGCGGCATTTGCGGCGAGATTTACCCCTCGATCGGAGCCGGGCGAGGATTCGCGGGCGAAGGCGCATTCCAATTCGCGCGCCAGGACGGTGCCGCGTGTGAGGCCGAAGGTGCCGAGCGTGCCGGCCAGCTTGTGTGCGGCGGCGAGTGCGGCTTCGCGTAGCTCTTCAGTCAGCGGGCCAGCGGCGAGGGCGGCGGCGGCCGACTCAAGGATGGCGACCCGCTCCCTGATTTGCGGCAGGAAGCGCTGCCACAGGCCGTCGAGCGCCTGCGCCAGAGCCGCTTCTTGAGAGACGCCGGATTGGCTGGTGGTAATCATGCGAGCGGGTGATCAGTTCCAGCCCAGCGCCGAGGCGATTTGCGTGGAGAGTGTCATCGGATCGAAGGGCTTGAAGAGTACCGCCTCTACGCCGAGATCGGCAAACCGCCGCTGGTCGGAGCTCTGCACTTTGGCCGTTAAAAGCAGTACGGGAATCCGCCAAGTGGCCTCGTGCTTGCGCAGTTCGCGGAAGGTCGTGGGCCCATCCATGCCGGGCATCATGACGTCGAGCAGGATGGCGTCGGGTTGATATTCGGCCGCGCGCGTCAGTCCCTCCATGCCGGAGCAGGCCCTGATCACCTCCCACCCCGCCACGCTTTCCAGGCTCAAGGCGGCTACCTCGCGAATGTCGTCTTCATCGTCGATAATCAGGATTCTGCGGACCACGGCGAAAGGCTCCTTGATCTTTATTGTCGGACGCCAGCGCGATGTTGTCGATGGACGCCGCGCAATCTCAGGTTATAAGTTCGGCGCGGCCGGCTCTGCCGCCGGGGACTCCTGGGTTTGCCTGAGAGTGCGCAGCATGGTAAGCACCAGAGCCTCGAGCTGTTGCGGCTGCACGCGCGTCTTGGCCAGGAAATGCGTGGGGCCGAGGGTGAGATGGCGGCGCTCGACGGGCGAGAGCTCGCGGCCTGAGTAGACCACCATGGGCAAGTGAGCAAGGCTCTCGTGCTGGCGCAACCAATCCACCACGTTGAAGCCGTCGCCGTCGGGCAGGCCGATATCGAGCACCAGCAGATGCGGCTCGAAGGCCGAGCAGGCTTCGATGGTCTCCTCGAGGGAGTGCGCGGTTTCGACGGAGATGCCTGCGCGGGCAAACATCTCACCGATCACCTGCGCCAGGTCGAGATCGTCCTCGACGATGAGGATGCGCGCCTTGTCTCCGGTTCCGCAGAGCACGCGCGCCAGCTCGTTGAGCAGCGGACCTTCCTGGGAGGGCTTGGCGACCAGGCCCTCGGCTCCCCCCGGCAAAGGCGCCAAGCTCCTGGAATCTTCCACGCTCAACAGGACCACGGGAGTTCTGGAGGCCGGGTCCTGGCGCCGCAGCAGCGGCAAAATGGCCCATCCGTTCATGCCGTCGAGCGAAGTATCGACCAGGATGGCGTGGGCGCCCTGGCGCGCCGCCGCGAGGGTCTGCTCGACGGTCGAGGCCTGCACCACGGAGTAGCCATGGCGGGCCAGTTGCGCGGCAATCCGCAGACGCGTTTCCGTGTTGGCGTCAGCCAGCACAACCTTGCCGTGCGCGGATTCAGGCTCCGGCGAAGCGCCCTGCTCGGTCACCGGCGCGGGGTGATACGGCAAAAAGATGCGGAAGGTAGATCCGCGCACGGGATTCCGTTCCGCCCAGATGCGCCCGGAGTGTTGCAGCACGATGGTGCGGCAAATGGCCAATCCCAGTCCCGAGCCGCCCTTCTGCCGGGAATCGGAAGCGTCCACCTGCTGGAAACGGCCGAAGATGGTCTCCAGCTTGTCGGCGGGAATCCCGCGTCCTTGATCGATGACGGAGAAGATCACGCCAGTCACGCCCGGCCGCAGCATGACGCTTACCGGCGAATTGGGTGGAGAGAATTTGACCGCGTTGGCAAGCAGGTTGGTGATGACCTGCAGCAGGCGATCGGGATCGGCCGTAATCTCCACGCGAGTTGCGTCGTGGATGAGCTTGACGCCGGCGGCTTCCGCCATGGGTTGCAAGTCTTCGATGGCCTGCTTGACGATGTCGGCCAGTTGCACGGCGCGGAAGGCCAGCGGCTCGCGCCCGCTCTGAATGCGCTCGAGGTCGAGAATGTCGTTGATGAGCCGGACCAGCCGGTCGGAGTTGGTGAGCGCGATGCGCAACAGGCTGGATGCTTTCTCGCCCACCTCGCCGAGCATTCCCGAATTCAGCAGGCCCAGCGCCCCGCGGATCGAAGTCAATGGCGTGCGCAGTTCGTGGCTGACCGTGGAGATGAACTCATCCTTCATGCGGTCGAGAGCGTAGCGCTGGGTGATGTCGCGAAAACTGAGCACCCAGCCGGAAAGGCTGCCGTTGCCATGGATGGGCGTGAGCACATACTCGGCCGGGAAGGAGCTGCCGTTGGCGCGGAAGAAGTTCTCCTCGCCGGCGGAGGAAGCCGGCTGGGCAGCGGTCTTGCGCAAAGGGCATTCCGGGCCGCAGACGCGTTCGTGAGGAGCGGCTCCATGCAGCAGCTCGTGCAACTGCCTGGCGGCAAGCGATTCGGCTTTGGCGCCCAGCAGGCGTCCCGCCGCGGGATTGGCAAAGCGCACTTTGCCCTCGCGATCCAGTCCGCAAATGCCGTCGGAGACGGCATCGAGGAGAATCTCCTGTTGCCGCCTCAGGTCGTCGGCACGGCCGCGTTCCTGGGTTCGCGCCAGCATCTGCCCCAATGACGCGGCTGCAATCTCCACTCCGGCGATGGCCTCGCGGTCCTCGCGCAGGCGGAAGCCGGAATAAAACTCCAGAACCGCGAGCACCCTGTTACCGGCACGCACAGGAACCGCCCAGCCGGAAACCATCTTGTGATGGAGGGCATCGGCAATGCGCGGGCTGGGTGCGAGCGCATCGAGATCGGCGAACCACACCGCGCGCCCCTCGTTCGAAGCGCGTTCGGGCAATTCGGAACCCTTCCTGAGCGTCAGGCCCATGCTGCGCTGGATGAAGTCCTCGACGGGTTGGCCGGGAACTCCCCATGCCGCGCCGAATTCCAGTTGTGCCTGCCCGGCGTCGACGATCCACTCGAAGCCCAGGTCCCATCCCTGTGAATTGCAAAGGGTCTCCAGGATGCGCCTGCCGGCTTGCTCGGCGGGCGGATTATCGCCCACGATCTGGTTGACGGCCAGTTGCAGCGCCAGCCGGTTCTCACGTTGCTTCTGTTCGGTCACGTCGCGCAGCAGGCAGCGAACCGCCAGCGGATTGCCCGCCTTCTGACGCCGGCTCAGGCTTATTTCCAGGTCCAGCAGGCGGCCATCGGACGTATGGTGGCGGAAAGGCGCCCGCTCCACCGGGTCGCCGTCCAGGGCGCGGCGGAAAAGCACGACTAAATCGGCCCGGGTGCTCGAGGAGAACAGATCCTCAAACGAAGGCAGGGCCAGCATCGCGGCGCGGTCCACCGCGAAGTACTGTTGCCACGCGGGATTCGCGTACAGAAACTGACCCTCCGGGCTCAGGGTGGCGAGCATCTCGCTGGAGCTTTCGAAGAGATCGCGGTATCTCTCCTGCGACTCGCGTTGCGTCTTCTCGCGCTCGCGTTGCGCCAGTTCGCGTTGGGCTTGCTCGAGTTCCTGTTGCGCCCGCTCAAGTTCGTGCTTCGCTTTCTCGCCCTCGCGCTGCGCTTGTTCGAGTTCCTTGAGCGCCTGCTCGCGCTCGTGCTGCGGGATCAAGCCCTGGTCCATGACCACGACCACCATGCCGGCCAGATCGGCCGCGGCATCGCGCAAGGCCGAGACATGAAGTATGACCGGGATGTAGTTGCCGTCCTTGTGGCGGACTTGAGCGCTGAAGGCGGGCACCATGCTGGGCGGCAACATGCGCACACAGGCCAGATACGCGGCGATATGACCGGCGCGCGTGAACTCCGGCGGCTGGATCACATGACAGAGCTTCTGGATCTCCGCCACCAGCCGCTCGCACTCTCCCGGCGCCAGAAGTTCGGCCTGGTCCCACTGCTGCTCCAGTTCAGTGGCGCTGTAGCCCAGCAAGCGCTCGGCTGCAGGATTCGAATAGATGAGTTCGCCCTCGAGGTCCAAGGCCAGCACCGTAGGTCCTGCCGAGTCGAGCAGACGGCGCAATCCTTCTCCCGCGTCGGCAATCGGGGAATCCTTATGGGAGGCATGCACTACGATCCGGATCACGATATACGCAAAGAGCAGTGTGCCAACTGCGGCTACTGAGACGGGGAGCGATTGCCATTGGTAAACAAAAAGAAGGCGGACCAGTGCGGCGCCTGCCAGAATCGCCAGGATAAAGACCCGCACAAAGACCCAGGCACGGGATTTGCCGGCGCGCTTTTCTTCCGCGGGTTCGTCATCAGGGACATCGCGACTTTTTTCCGGACTATTCAGCAGATCGAACATGGGTTCTTGCTTCTTTCCCCTGCGGTGGGCAATGCCACGCTGCGCCGCGCCTAGCCCCCTATCAGGATGAAAGTCGAAATCACCAGGGAAAAACCCTCGCCAGAAATAATGCCCCAATGATTCTGCGGGCGTTGCCGGCACAGCATCCAAAAGGTACCCTGCCGTACCCTTTCAAGACCGGCTTTCACCACGGGCTGGTAGCCCGATTTTACTCCGAAAATCCCTATCGAGGATGCAGCGTTGCGATTTGCACGTAGTATAAGCGTTTGCTTCCATACTCTTGGCACAAAACAACACCGTACCGCGTTGAATGTCGCCATCCAGTTACCGGCCACCTTCGTGGCAGCTCCTCTGCCTTGAGGTGGCAGTTGTTCTGCCTTGAATTGGTCACTACGGCCCGGTAGCGCCGGCTTCCAGCAGATGCCAAATCCTCCAACGTCGAGCGTCTCCCGAATCTTGTGAGAAATCGAGACCGGCCCGTCAGTTGGCTGCCTCTTATACTGGCTGCATGTCGCAACCTCTCGCTCGGACCATCGCTCTCCGCGTTGCCCTGCCCGCCGCAGGGCTGCTTTGCCTTGTGCTTTCTTCGCAGTCCGCGCACGCCTGGGGCAATGAGGGTCACCGCATGATCAACAGGCTCGCGGCCAGCAACCTGCCTGCCGATGTTCCTCAATTTTTGCGGTCGCAGGCGGCCGTCGACGAGATCGAATACCTGGGCCCCGAACCGGACCGCTGGCGCTCCAGAGCCGAACCGGAATTGAGCGCCGCCCAGGCCCCGGAGCACTTCATCGATCTGGAGCTGGCCGACGCCCTCGGTCCGCTGCCGCACAAGCGCCTGGACTTTGAGGCCGAGGTTTTTGCCGCCCACCAGCGGCCTGAAACCATCGGCCTCCAGCCGTGGGAGACCGATGAGGTTTGGGAGCGGCTGAAGGCCGCGATGCGCCAGTACCGGGCGATGGTGGCGGCGAAGGAGGATACGACGCCGGTCGAAGCGGCGATCGTTCTCTATGCCGGCTGGCTCGGCCATTACGTGGGCGACGGATCGCAGCCGCTGCACGTGACCGTCAAGTACAACGGATGGGTTGGGCCCAATCCCAACGGCTACACGACCGATCATCAGATTCACTACCAGTTCGAGAGCCCGTTTGTCGCCGCCAATATCCACGCGCCTGACGTACAGGCCAAGATGACGCCCGCGAAGCCGATCGAGGGCGATATGTTCGACGCCTATGTCGCCTACCTGCGCCACACGGCAACCTACGTTGAGAAGGTCTACCAGCTCGATAAGGTGGGAGGTTTCGTGGGCGCGGGTACGTCCGAATCGCGCGACTTTACCGCCGCGCGCCTGGCCGATGGGGCCAGCATGTTGCGCGACATGATCTACACGGCGTGGATCGACAGTGCGCAGCCGGCGCCGGACCCTTATGCGGGGAAGTGAGCTCGTCCCGCCGGCGCGCGATGGCAAAGGCTCCGTTTTGCGGCGCTCGGAATCGTGGATGACACAATCCCGGTCCTTCAGTCTCCGGAGGGGTCGTGTGCAGGAATGCGCTTGAGCATACGCGTAAGCGCCAGGGTCATGAGCACGACTGCGGGGACGGCAACCAGCAGCCATGCCAGCAGAGCCTGGCCGGCCAGGCCGCCCATCCATGCGGCGAAATGAAGCACGGGCAGACGCAGAAGGGCGCGGTGCTCAAAGACGGGAGCGGAATGCGCCGGCAGAAGCCATCTGCCCAGCCGCACAAAGGGCATGATGAGCGCGAGTTGCAGGGGCATGACAGCGTAGTTGGCAGCCTGGATGGCCGGAAGGTTGAGGCGAAAGGCGAGGGCCAGAGCGGCGCAAAGAACCGTGGGAATGCCCAGCAGGGGAATGCAGCCCACGGCGAATCCCAGCGCCAGCGTGAGCGCCAGACGGCGCGGCGAGACGCCCTGGCTCAGCCAGAGAATCGCGTTGCGCTTCGCATCTGCCGGAAATCTACCCATTCTCTCCCGAAGGCGCATTGCCAAACTTCCTCTCCAAGGTATCGAAACCGGGATCGCGTATTGTTGCCTTCAGATGAAACTCTTGCCGGGGAACCACACTGGTTAGCACTTGGATGCGCCTCCTGCGTCCTTGGTTTCGGCGTTTTATCGGCGTCAGGTTGACTTGCTCCCTCGCTCTCGCGCTTCCTTGTTCCCCGTCTCTCAACTTATCTGCGATAAACTTGGACCCGATGAGAGTGTTTGGCATCGATTGCGGCACCGAAGTAACGGGATTCGGCGTGGTAGAGAGTTGCGAAGGCGCAGGGCTCGCGCAGCTTCGGTGCGTGGCCATGGGCGCCATCCGATTGGCCAAGACCCGGCCCTTGCCCGAGCGGTTAGATCAGGTCTTTCGGGAGCTGACCGCCGCGATCGAGCGCTCGATGCCGGATGCGGTCGCGGTGGAAGAGGTTTTTTACTCGGTGAACGCCAAATCGGCGCTCAAGCTGGGACAGGTACGCGGCGTGGCGTTGCTGGCGGCGGCGCGGATGGGAATTCCGGTGGCGGAATATGCGCCTCTCAAGATTAAATCGAGCGTGGTGGGCTACGGATTGGCCCAGAAAGAGCAGGTGCAGTTCATGGTGGCGCGGCTGTTGGGCCTGGCCGAGTTGCCCAAACCGGCCGATACCGCCGATGCGCTGGCTATCGCCATCTGCCACATCCACACCGCGCAGACGCTAGCCCTGCAAGGGGTCGCGCGATGAAGGCTGCAGTCAAGATCTTCGGGCTCGCAGTCGCACTGCTGGCGCTCGCCGCGCCCCCCTCCGCAAATGGCCAAGCCCCTGCCGCGGCCGATCCTACGGTCCAGATGGACTTTTCCAATCCCGGCCTCTCGCCTGCGCAATGGACGCTCACGCTCCGGCCCGACGGGACAGGCCATTTCCGGTCGCAGGCTGACAAAGCCGCCGGCGATGCCTCGCACGGGATCGTGATGCCCGCCGTGGACCGGGAGATCCAGGTGAGCGTGGATTATGCCGGCCACGTCTTTGCAGCAGCCCAGCATCACAAGTGGTTCAACGAGAGGTGCGAGAGCCATCTGAAGGTGGCCTTTCAGGGCTGGAAGACTCTCACCTATACGGGGCCGCAGGGACAAGGCTCCTGCACCTTTAATTATTCGAAGGATAAGGAGATCGAGGCACTGGGAGACTCGCTGGAGGCGGTCGCAGTGACGATTCTGGAGGGGGCGCGCCTGGAAGTGCTGCTCGAGCACGACCGGCTGGGCCTGGATGCGGAGATGGAATTCCTGACCGAAGCCGCCGGCGATGGGCGGGCGCAACAGATCCCAGTGATTCGAGGGATTCTGGAGCGCCTGGCGCAGGATGAGACGGTTCTGGAAAGAGTGAGGAAGCGGGCCCGGATGCTGCTGGCGCGGGGTCCAACATAAAGCTTTGGTCGTAGGCGACTTTTTCTCGGAAAAGTGTGTCAAATCTAAGTGGGGATGCCGGTGAGCGGAGATGGAGGTCGCCGCGGGCACGGAAAGGCGGGACGCCATGAATAGCATGGGGAGTCCGAAGGGAATTGTTGGGTTGGCGCTGTTGGCGTCGGGAGTGCTGTTGCTTGGGGCTACGGCTGCGGCCCAAAACGCTCCGCAAGGCTCAGGTCAGCCTGCGCGCGCGGTGCGGTTGAGCTACGTCGACGGTCAGGTAAAGCTTGCACAAGGCAATCAGGTGCTGGCCGACCAGGCAGTGGCAAATACGCCGCTGTTTGAGGGCATGCAACTGACCACCGCGGACAACGGGAAGGCCGAAATCCAGTTTGAGGACGGCAGTGTGGTCCGTCTGGCGCCCGACAGTTCGCTGACTCTCGCGGTATTGCGCGGGGCAGGCGCTTCGGCCGACGCGGAGATGACCTTGACTACCGGCCTGGCGTACTTCGAGTTCCAGGGCGGAGGCCAGGCCGGCCAGATGCGCGTGCGCTTTGGCTCCAGTGTGGCCGCCACCAGCGGCTTTACCGCCCTGCGCGTTGCCTTGGACACGCCTCCCGGCAGCCTCGCGGTATTCTCCGGCAACGTGCACCTCGAGATTGCCGCTGCGAGCTTTGCCGTCCCCGTCGCAGCCGATCTCCGCGGCGGCGAAAGTATCGCGCTCAATCCCGCCGACCCGAGCCAATACTCTCTCGCCGAATCGATCGAACCGAACTCGTGGGATGCGTGGAACTCCGACCGCGACGAGGTGTTGACGGCCGAGGCGGCAGAACAGACCGGAGCGCCGGCAAATCTGAGTGAAACCGGGAACCCGGCGTGGAACGACCTCGACGCCAGCGGCAGTTGGTACGACGTGCCGGGGCAAGGCTACATATGGTCGCCGTACGAAGCGGCGAACGCCGGCTTCGATCCCTACGGGAACGGCACATGGATGTGGACGCCGGCCTACGGCTACCTGTGGGCGTCAGGTTACACGTGGGGATACATGCCCTTCCAGTGCGGAGCGTGGAACTTCTATGACGGCTTCGGCTGGGGTTGGGCGCCGGGAATGGGCGGCTGCACGCCGTGGTGGGGACAGGGCTTCTATGGCGGTCCCAATATCGGCTTCGTGCCCATCGGCTTCCGGCCGATCCCGAGGCCGTTGCCGCCGCACGGGCCCATCGGTCATCGGCCGGTTCCGGTGATCCCGGTGAATCGGCACATGGCGCTTGCGAGCACGAGCTTTCCGGCGCGAGACAAGAATGCGCAGGTGACGATTGCGGGCAGCACGGTGCAAGCGGTTCAGCCCCTGCCATCGCGCGCGGCGTATGGGCGTGAGGCGTTTGCCGCAGAGAGGAATCGCCCGGCGCCCGGCGCTCCTGGAGCTGGGGTAAACGCTGGAACGACGGCGAATCCGCGCGCCAGCTACACCAGCAGCCGTCCTGCGGGTGAGACGGTAAAGCCGCCGAGTTACACGCCGCCGCGGCCTGCGCCTGAGAGCCATGGCCCGGCTCCTTCGTATTCTCCTCCGCGGAGTTCTTCAAGCAGTAGTTCGTCAAGTCACTCTTCGAGCAGCAGCGAATCGCACTCCAGCTCGAGCAGCGGCGGCGGTGGTTCGCACAGCGGTGGAGGCGGTGGAGGCGGCGGCGGAGGGTCGCACAGCGGCGGCCATCGCTGAGCGCGCTGCGATGACGCAACAGGCCGAGCGGACCTCAGGCAAACCTACAATGGCGCGACGAGCGCAATCGATAGCGTGGCCTCGATGATCGGAGGCTGCGCGTCTTGCGACGCCGGGCGAGACGCCAGGCGAGACCCCAGGCCAAAGTTGACCAATGCGCTTCCGCTCGCGGATTTCGCGGTGAATCCCGCGACGGAAGTTGGTACTCTAACGGATGTGAACGAAGCGCACGACGCACGGCTGCGGATTGCGGCCATCGGGTTTTTGAATCCCGCGCCACTGATGTGGGATTTTGAGCATCCTCCGCTTGCAGGCAAGTTAGCCAGGCGCTACAGCATCGACCGCATGACGCCGGCAGAGTGCGCGGCGCGGCTGGCGTCAGGCGAAGCGGATATCGGCCTGGTTCCGATTGCCGCGCTGGCCACGTCGCCCGAGCTGCGCATTTTGCCCGGCTGCACCATCGCCTCAAAGGGCCGCGTGCGCTCGCTCGTGCTGGTGCACCGCGCCAGCCAGCCGCTCACCGCATTGCAATCGGTCGCCGCCGATATTGCCAGCCGCACCACGCTTGCCTATGCGCGCATTCTCTTTCAAAAGTGGGGCAATCCGGGGATTCAATTCCTGCCCCTGGCTGCCGATCTGGATGCGATGCTGGAGCGCGCCGACGCCGCCATCCTGATCGGCGATCCCGCTCTGCTGGCCCTCGAAGAGCGCTCCAACCGCATGGAGCGAACCCAAGAGGAGCTTGTCTACCGCGACCTGGCCGCGGAGTGGAAGGCGCTGACCGGGTTGCCCTACGTCTCCGCTGTCTGGGGTGCTGCGCACGGCAGCCTTTTGGACGAGAGTGTCGCTGAGGATTTCATCCGCTCGCGCGACCACGGGCTGGCCAACATCGACGCTCTCGTTGCCGAGTGGGCCACGCGGCTGCCGATCTCTGAGAGCACCATCCGAAGCTATCTTTCCGGCAACATCCACTACGTGCTCGACGAGGAGTGCGTGGAAGGAATGCGTGGGTTCTTCCGCATGGCAGCCGAGTGCGGCGTCTTGCCGCCGTACACCGTCACCGTGGAAGAGTTGGCGGCGAGGCAGCGGAGCTAGCGGAGTTAGCGGCGTTAGCGGAGCTGGCCAAGTACCCGACGGCGTTCCTGCTGTACGTTATCTTTTCGTTACCCCTCCCCCTCCCCCCCGGTCTCTGCAAAGAAGTTCTTTGTTTTCATGCCCTTGGCGGATTGGAAATGAGATAAGTTCTCTCGATCCAATCACTTGTGGCCAAAATATAGATGGCAAAGGAGTTAGCCCCAGGCATTTTCGGGTTCCTGCTGGTAAGTCGTTTATTTTCAACATCGCCTGATGCGCGAAAATCCGCGCGTTCGTGCAAGTTCCTCTTTCATAAGGACTTGCACGTATGTTATAGACAGCAAATGAGTTAGCGCCAGGTGTCGCTGGGCCTTGGCGGGCCACTTGTGGCTTTTGTCTTTATTGTGCGCCGGATGGGGAATTTATCGGCAAAGTTGCGGAAAGTTTTTTGGGCGTGTTTTCAGCGGATTACAGGGAAAATAGGCTGGGTGGGGCTTGCGGGGGTCGACGAAGGTGAGGTTGGCGGGTTCCTTCTGGCGAGACGGGCATCTCTGGGAGTGGTCCGGCGTCAGCCTATCGGCGGGAGATCGGCGTCAACGTGTGTTTTGACGTTTGGCGAAGGCGAGAATTCTATTTAAGCGGATCGCGGAACCTTATCTGGGCGGCCCGGTACAACCCC
>PLSB01000325.1 GCA_003165005.1 Acidobacteriaceae bacterium
GTGCACTCCTGAAAGTGCATCCACACCACGGCCGGTTTCTCTTTCTTTTCAAAGGCCGAAGCAACCTGAGCCGCGCCGCTCTTGCCCAGCCCGGCGACTACCGCGGCTGCGCTGCAGAATTCGAGAAAATCTCTGCGGCTGTAGCCCTTCTTCTGCATTGACTGCCAAATCGAATCACCCATGCCCACCTCGCTCGCCGTGCTGCGCCGGTAAATCCCTGGAGTACGTGGAGGCCCGTAGAAACCCTGGGATTTGCCGGTTAATGTGACCGAAGTTACGCAGCAGAAAGTACCAATGGCTGTGAGCGTCGTCACACGTGTGGCAAATCACATTTGCGGCATGGGGTAGGTTGTGGGCGTGACGCGGCTCACGCGACAACACTGATGCCAGAGGCCGCGCAGGCGGATCAAATGCCCCTTTTTCGTCCTGCGCCAAGGGCTGTCCCCGAAGCTCGCGTCGGAATTACGCTGTCATCCTTGGATCTCCGAGCGAAGGCCCTCCACTGGCACGGCGGACGACCGACGCCGAAGCACCTGCATTGGAGGGCAATCGCATTTGGATTTTTGAAATGTTTTGAAAGGGCACGGCTTCAGCCGTGCCCTTTCAAAACAACGAATCTTTCCAGAGAGTTTAAGGTTCGCGCCCTTCATCCCACAGGCAAATTTCAAATGCGATTGCCCTGACCCGCATTGACTTCGTCTCCACATGACCACCCCCGTCACGATAAGCTAGAAGCCAGGAGCCAGAAGTTCAGAGCTAACCCCATGTCCCCATACAAGTACTCAACTCTTGCCGTCCACGCCGGGCAGCACCCGGACCCGCTTACGGGCGCCGTCAACGTGCCCGTTTACCTGTCCTCGACCTTTGAACTCACCGGCATCGGCAGCGACCGCGGCTGGGACTACTCGCGCGCCGGCAACCCCACCCGCGACCGGCTGGAGACTGCGCTGGCCGCCCTCGAAGGCGGGACCTGTGGCCACGCTTTTACGACCGGCATGGCGGCCATCTCCGCGCTTGTGGCCATGCTGCGCTCGGGCGACCATATCGTCTGCTCAAGGGACGTGTACGCCGGCACCGTCCGCTTATTCGATCAAATTGTCTCGGGCTACGGCATCGAGATCGAGTACGTCGACACGAGCGACTTGGCGGCCGTGGAAGCGGCCATGAAGCCGAAGACAAAGCTCGTGCACATCGAAACGCCGAGCAATCCGCTCATGGTGCTTACCGACATCGCCGCGGTTGCGAAGATCGCCCACGCGCACGGCGCGGAAGTGAGCGTAGACAACACGTTTCTCTCGCCTGCGCTGCAGAGCCCGCTGGCCCTGGGCGCGGATATCGTGATGCACTCGACGACCAAGTATTTGAACGGCCACTCCGACGGCCTCGGCGGCGCTCTCATCGGCACCAAGCCCGAGCACAAGGAGCGTTTTCTGCTCATCCAGAAGGCCGCCGGCGGCGTGATGTCGCCCTTCGAGTGCTTCCTGGTGCTGCGCGGCATCAAGACCCTGCCGCTGCGCATCCAGCAGCACGAGGAAAACGGCCGCGCGGTGGCGGAGTTCCTGGCGACGCACGCGAAGGTGAGCAAACTCGCCTATCCGGGCCTCAAGAGCCATCCGCAATACGATTTGGCCGTGAAGCAGCAGAAGGGCTTCGGCTCCATGATGAGCTTCGAACTCAAGTCGCGCGAGGAAGCGGCGCGGTTCCTTACGGCGATCAAGATTTTCCTCAATGCCGAGTCGCTGGGCGGCGTGGAGTCGCTGGCGTCGCACTCAGCCACCACCACGCACGGCTCGGTGAGCGAGGAAGTGCGCCAAAGAATGGGGATCAACGAGGGCCGCATCCGCCTCTCGATCGGCATCGAGGACAAGGAAGACCTGATCGCCGATCTGGACCAGGCGCTGGAAGCCGTGTAGGCGGCCCAAAGTTTGCAGAACAGCGGTATCATGTTTGCGTGGGATCGTTTGAGCTCGATGGTGTGACGTTTCGTGTGTATTCGGGGGATCACGGTTCTGGGGATGAGGAAGCGCCGCACGTCCATTGCCGCTATCAAGGGGTCGAGGTGATCGTCGAACTGGGTGTGAATCGGGCTGTCAAGTTGGCTGATCGTGATGATGCTATCCGGCCTTGAAAGGCAAAACGCAACCATGTGCGCCACGTGCTGAAGAAGGCAAACATGAGATTCGATCTTCTGATGCAATTATGGGAGGAAGCCCATGCCTGAACTGGCACGCGTAATTACGACGGATGCTGAGATCGACTTGGCGATTCAGCGCGCGAAGAAACATGCAAAATACGACCGAAGAGTCGTAAAAGCGACTTACTCACGGACGATGGACGATCTGCGACTGACGCTGGACGATGGCGTTGTGTGTTCGATACCACGCCGTCTGATCCAAGGAATTTCCGGGGCGCAGCGAAGATACCTCAAGCCAATCCAGATTCTGGGCGATGGCACGGGGCTGCTATGGCCGCTTCTGGACGTGTCGCACTATGTCCCGGCTTTGCTGAGTGGCGTGTACGGATCGGCTCGCTGGATGGATCAGTTAGCGCGAAGCTCGAGCAAGATCAGGGCCTTTCCACGAACTCCGGGAATTGAAAGCAGGCTCCGCGACGTTACGGGAAGCATAAGAGAAAAGAGCGGCCGGACCTTGGTTGGAACGCTCAGGAAAACATACGGAGAGGATTTCTTGAGCGATTGGCGCGGCGACGTGAAGCTATCCACCGTGCGCGAGGAGACTGATATGTCCTTAAGTGAAATGGTTCGTCAGCACATGCTCGGGAGGAAACTGCGGCCAATTTCACTTCCGAGTTCTTAGAACGTGCATCCAAGCGCCTCGCTCACGGAATTCCGAGTTGGCAGTTTCCTCCTGCTTGCCATCGACACCTGCGGGCCTTCGGGTTCGGTGGCGCTGGGGCGGATTCCCGGCCGCGATCTGGAAATCTTCGGGCAGACCGAGCTCGCCGGGCGCACTTACTCGGCCACTTTGATCTCCGCGGTCGCCGGGTTGCTGATCTCTGCCGGCCTCGAACTGGGCAACCTTGACGGCATTGTCGTCGTGAACGGCCCCGGGAGCTTTACCGGCGTGCGTGTGGGCGTGAGCGCCGCCAAGGGCCTTGCTCAAGGCGCACAGATTCCCGTGGTCGCCCTCTCGCGGCTCGAAGTCCTCGCGCGCAAATCGGGCGTGCCCTCGGCCGCGCTCGACGCCCATCGCGGCGAAGTTTATCTGCGCCTGGAACGCAGCATTGATCGCACGGGCCGGGCGCCGGTCGAGCTACTGGCCGGTCCCGAGGAACTTGCCGCGATCCACCCCG
This sequence comes from Acidobacteriaceae bacterium, assembly GCA_003165005.1. Lineage (GTDB taxonomy): Bacteria > Acidobacteriota > Terriglobia > Terriglobales > Acidobacteriaceae > Telmatobacter. Next base: position 3,313 of record PLSB01000325.1, read on the forward strand.
TCCCGCCGCGCGTTGCGGTGTGCGACGAGGGTGCGGCGGCCCTGCTCGCCCGCGTCTGGCCGCAAACCCAACTCGTCCGTACGCCGCCGCCTCTGGCCTCGGACGCACTTCGTCCCGGCGAGGCACGGCTCGTTGCCGGCGCGGCCGTTGACCTTGCCCAGCTCGACGGCCACTACCTGCGCCGCTCCGATGCCGAAATCTTCGGCGCCGACGTCGCCGCCCAGGCCGCCCGGGCGGAATCGAAGGGCGCGTGAAGGCCGAAATCGAAATCCGGCCGATGAAGGCCGCCGACCTCGCCCAGGTGCTGGCCATTGCCGAAACGCTTCCTGAGGCGCCCCATTGGCCGCAGTCGGCCTACTTGAATGCCATCAATTCGCAAATCGGGCCCACATCGACGCCGCGCCGCATCGCGCTGGTGGTTGCCGGGTCCCAAGCGGGCTCTGTCCTGGGCTTTGCCGTTGCCAGTCTCCTGCCGCCTCAGGCCGAGCTTGAAACCATCGCCGTCGCCGCGGAGAACCAGGGGCAGGGCCTCGGCCAGCTATTTTTTAGGGCGCTGGCGGCCGAACTCAAGGCTGCGGGCGCGAATGAACTTCTCCTTGAAGTGCGGGCCTCGAACCGCCCGGCAAGGGCTTTTTACCGGGCTCTTGGCTTTGTCCAAATCGGTCTCCGGACGAGCTATTATGCAGACCCTATTGAAGATGCGGTCCTGATGAGCCTCCAGCTCGCTGAGAGACTTTCATGAGCGCCGGTCGATCAGGCCTCACTCCGCCAACGCTGCTAGCGCCGCTTGCTCCGCTGTCTCCCCGTCTGAAATCCACAGCCTCAGGTTACCTTCGGTGATTTTGTCGCTTGCCGATTCTGCTATTGTGGCGATATATGTAAATGTTCTAAGAAAAAAATTGGCGGCCTCAGCAGATGGTCCCAACTGAATCGCCAATGGGGGTGGTTGATGGATGAAATCCAGGTTTCCGCGCTGAGCGACGAGCTTGATCGCCTGCACGCCGAACATCGCCTCTACGCTCAGCGTTTGGAAGAATTGCTCGAAAAGCCCTACCTCTCCGAAGACGAACAGATCGAGGAAGTGCGGCTGAAGAAACTCAAGCTGCACGCCAAGGATCTGATCTTCGCGCTCGAGCGGCGTATGCCAGCCGTGGCCTAGATCAGAAGCCGGTCGCAAGTTCAAGGGCTTTTGACGGACAATTGCCCATCGCAACGCCCCGGGGCGTGAGCCGGTCGCGTTACGTCATAGGGTGTGTGCCCCTTCGGCGCTTAGCCTGCCCCCGGCCTTGCCCGGAAGCACCGTATAATCGTTGGGGACAATGGTTCGCGACGGTTACATTTACGCGCTCAGCCTTTTGGCGGTGGCTGCAGCGCTCACGTGGCTTACAGGCCGCTGGGCCTGGGGCGTGGCCCCGATTCTGCTGGCGGCATTCTTCCTCTGGTTTTTCCGCGATCCCCAGCGCGCCATCCCCACCGGCAAAGGTTTGATTGTGTCTCCGGGTGACGGCCTGGTCACCGAAACCGTATCCATCAATACTCCTGAAGGCCCGCGCCAGCGCATCAGCATTTTCCTGAGCGTCTTCGATGTGCACGTGAACCGCGCACCGATCTCCGGAACAGTCATCCAAGTCCAATACCTGAACGGTCAGTTCCTGAACGCCATGAACCCGGCCTCGGCCGAGCGCAACGAACAAAGCATGGTCACGTTGTGCGGCCAGGGCGAGGACTTGGGTCTTGAAGTCACTTTCAAACAGATCGCGGGACTTCTGGCTCGGCGCATCGTTTGCCGCTGCAGCGAAGGCCAGACCGTGGAGCGCGGCGAGCGCGTGGGCCTTATCAAGTTCGGTTCCCGGGTCGACGTTTTGGCGCCCGCCAACGCCGAACTTCGGGTAAAGGTGGGAGAACGAGTGAAAGGCGGCGCCAGCGTTCTCGCTGTGGCTCCGTCAGGAGAGCGCGCATGAACCACTTCGATCTTGCCGAGATCAAGTCAAGGCCGCATCCCCGCCTGCGCCGCGGCATGTTTCTGCTGCCATCGCTTTTCACCGCCGGCAACATTGCCGCCGGCTACTTTTCCATCACCCAGACCATCGACGCCATCAGCGGCGACGCGCAAATGCACCTCGACTGGGCCGCGATCGCCATTCTTTTCGCCATCCCCTTCGATGCGCTGGACGGGCGCATTGCGCGCATGACGAACACCACCAGCGATTTCGGCCGGGAGCTGGATTCGCTGGCCGATATCATCACCTTCGGCATGGCGCCCAGCTTGCTTGCCTTCGTCTGGGGATTTCACTTCCTGCCTGACTCGATGAATGCGCAACTGCACATGCACCTGATGCAGGCCGGCATCTTTATCTGTTTTCTCTTTCTTCTCGGCGGGGCATCGCGGCTGGCGCGCTTCAACATCAGCCACGACCCGCAGCCGCGCAATCCCGGCCGGCCCGATCGCAAGTATTTTGTAGGCATGCCGATTCCCGCAGCCGCCGGCCTGCTTGCCGCCAGCGTGCACTTTTGCTACGGAATCCCCAATGTCTACTGGCACATTGCCATTGTCTGGCTTATCCTGGTCGGCCTCACCGCCTACCTGATGGTCAGCACCTGGCGCTTCTGGTCGGCCAAGGAGATTAACCTCTCCCGCAGCCATCCCTTCCGGCTTATTTTGCTGCTGGCGCTGTTTACTTACATCGTGGTCAGGTTTTCGAATGTGACCATGTTCCTGGCCGCGCTGGCCTACATGTTTTCGGGGATCTGGGCGCGCACTGTCTATGGGTGGCGCCGCCGCCGCCGTCGCCCGGCTGGCGATCGGTTGTCCGGTGTCACCCAGGAACCGGAGTCGCTCGGGCCGCGCTTGCCGGAGTAGATTTCGCTTTACAATGGGCCATCGGCACCAAGGACGCCTCGCTGACTCGCTGCTTTAAAGGATGCCTGTGTACAAGATTGCCATCGCCGGCGCATCAAGCCTGCTGAGCCGGGAGTTGAAGGACGTTTTCTCCGAGTCACCGCTTGCCGCCTCCAACTTTGCCCTGCTCGACGAAGAAGAGACCCAGGGCCAGTTGGAGCAGGTGGGCGACGAAGTCACCTTCATCCAGGCCATCGGTTCCGGCGCCTTCGATCGCGCCGATTTCACCTTCTTCTGCGGTTCCGAGAATCTGACGCGCCGCTATTGGCAGCAGGCCCTTCGCGCCGGCTCCACGGTCCTCGATCTTTCCGGCGCTCTCGACGAGGAGACGGGGGTTCTGATCCGCGCTCCCTGGGTGGGCACTGAAGCCGCCGCCGTGGATCTGTTTACTCCTGCCATCGTTCCGGCGCATCCCGCGGTCGTCGCGATTGCCCTGCTGCTGGAGCGGCTGCAGCAGGCCGCGCCCATCCGTTTTGCCGCCGCAACGGTTCTCGAGCCGGCGAGCGAGTTCGGCCGCGCCGCCATGGACGAGCTGCACCAGCAGACCGTGAACCTGCTCAACTTCCAGTCGCTGCCGCGCGCCGTGTACGACGCGCAGGCCGCGTTCAATATGCTCGCCGGCATGGGCGAAGAGGCTCAGATCAGCCTGGCGCGCGTGGAAGACCGCATCCGCCGCCACTACGAGGCGCTCACCGGCGGCCGCGGCCCGGCCCTCGCCGTGCAGGTCATCCACGCGCCGGTCTTCCACGGCCTCACGTTCTCCATCGCCGTCGAACTCGATCATGCGGTGGAAACCATGGCCCTCGAAGAGGTGCTTGCCGGCGAGCACATCGAGCTGATCCTCGAAGACACGGATGCGCCTTCGAATCTGGCGGCGACGGGACAGAACGAAGTGCAGGTGCGGCTGCGCACTGAGCCGCTGGGCCGCAACTCCAGCCAGGCAACGCGGCTCTGGCTCTGGGCCGCGGCCGACAATCTGCGCCTCAATGCGCAAAACGCCGTGCAGTGCGCGCTGGACCTGCGGCGGCTGCGGCCGCAGGGGACGGTGCAGTAAAGGGATGAGTGAACAGTAAGAAATCTAATAAACGTCTTACTTTAGTGCTATTTCTTACTTTCTATTTTTGTCTTACTCGTGTTAGAATGTAAGCCATGGACGAGGTTTATACAACTGTAAGCACAAAGGGCCAACTGGTGATTCCTGCGGCGATCCGGCAACAACTTGGGATCAAACCGGGAACTCGGGTCGCCATTCGCCAGGAGGGCTCGCGCGTCATCATCGATCCCGAGACGTTGGCCGCAAAACTGCGCAAGATCGATGAGATGTGCGGGTATACCGCCGGTGGACCTTCGGGAACGGAGATTCTCCTTGAAGACCGCCGTCTCGAACGCGAGCGAGAGTTGCGCGAAGAAGAAAGTTGGTAATAGAGATCGATGACTGTGTACGTGCTGGACTCTTCGGCATTGATCCGCTTCCTCGATATGGAAGCAGGCTGCCACCGCGTGAAATCGGTATTGAAGGACTGTGTTGAGGGCCGCGTTGAAGTGCGCATCACCGCGGTTCAATGGGGCGAGGTGGCGGGAAACCTGCGGAAGCGCTTCGGCCCGGCTCGGCAAGCGCATATTCTCAGCAGCCTGCTGCCGAGCGAGGCAGAGATTACACCAGCCAACGCCGAGTCTGCGGTTCACGCCGCCGGAATGAAAGTGGACCGCAAAATCTCCTACGCCGACGCCTTCGCTCTCGATCTGGCGATGGCCTCGCCCGATCATGTGCTGCTGACCGCCGACTATGGATTCAAACAGGTGGACGATCTGGCGCGGATCGAATTTCTTCCTGCAAAATAGGCGAACTCTATCTCTGACCGCCTGAAAAGGAATCTTCCCGTGCCCTTTCGCCCGATTTCTGGGCGAAAGGGTGGGATAGCACGAACCCCACTGGCGTGAATCCGCGCGAACAGAGAACATCGCCACTACTTGCCGCCGCAGCGCTGCCATAACTGCACAATGTAGCTGTCGGTCATGCCGGCGATGTAGTCGGCCACGGTGCGCGCCAGGCCTTCGGTGGGAATCTGCGCCTGGTGATCTTCCGGCATGAGCCCCGGCTCGGCCATCAGGAAAGCGAAGAGTTCGGCGACCACTTTTTCTGCCTGTTCATGCACTTGCTCCTGGCCGGGCGAGTTGTAGAGGCTGGCGTAGAGAAAACCCTTTGCCGCCGCGCGCGCGGCTTCCATCTCCGGGCTGAGCGCGGCCAGCCGTTGGGGCGCGCGGCGGATTTCTGCGAGCGTGGTCGCGCCCAAAGCAGTGACGCGCGCGCGCACTTCGCCGATGAGGTCCGTGACCAAGGCGTTCAACATGCGGCGCAGGGCTTCATACACCACGACCTTGGGCGCGGCATGGGGATAACCGGCCAGCACCGCATCGTGAAAGCCGCGGAACAGAGGCACGGCCTCGCGCACCTGATCGAGCGCGATCACGCCCGAGTCAAGTCCGTCGTCGAGATCGGCGGCGAGATAGGCGATCTCGTCGGCCAGATCGATCAACTGCGCTTCGAGCGGAGGAAGCTCGCCGAGGAAATACTCCGCGAGCTCCGGATGCTCCGCAGAGGAGTAATCGCGCGAGTGCTTCACAATGCCTTCGCGGACGGCGAGGGTAAGATTGAGACCGCGAAAGGCTGGATAGCGCTCCTCGAACCAGGTAACGATGCGCAACGCATGAAGGTTGTGGTCGAAGCCGAGGCCGTGGCCGCGGAGCGCGCGGTCGAGGGCCCGTTCGCCGGCATGGCCGAAGGGCGGATGCCCGATGTCGTGCGCCAGCGCCAACGCCTCGGCCAGTCGCGTATTCAGTCCCAGCGCCTCCGCCACGGTGCGCGAAATCTGCGACACTTCGAGGGTGTGCGTGAGGCGGCTGCGAAAGTGGTCGGAAAGTCCCTCGGCGGGCAGACGGGTAAAAACCTGCGTCTTGCCGGCCAGGCGGCGAAAGGCGCGCGCATGAAGGACCCGCGCGGCGTCGCGCGCGAAGGGAGAGCGGTAGGCGTGCGGGGGCTCGGCGTGGGCACGGCTCGTCAAATCGCTGCCAACCCGGCCGTCCACGGCGATTGCCGCGGGCAGGGCGGCGATGGATTCGGTCTTGAGCGTCGTCATCTGGTCCGGTTATACCGCAAAAGGGGATAGGTGGGCGCGGAGAAGCCATCTCTGTGCCCTGTGTCACGCGGCGACGCAAACCGCGGGTGGTATAGAAACGACTGTGCACAGCAGGATGGACAAGGCCGTGTTGACGGGAGTACCATCCAGCCAATTTTCTCGATGGGCCGCCGCGCGCGCGGAACGGCCAGCGCCGGCCGCGAGGGATTATCTCGCCGTACAACCGGTCTCATCAATGCCTCTACGGCGCGCTGGGCAAGTGTGGGACCGGCCAACAAGGCGGGGCCCAGGCATTCGGCGAGTCGAGGATGCTGATTGATGAGACCGGTTCCAAGAAGGAGGAGACCATGAAACCAGGGAGAAGAACAGCGCTTGCGCTCGCGGTACTGGCCGCGGTGTCGATCCCGGGGTGCGAAGCAAGACACTCGCCCAAAGAGGTGTTTTACCTGGTCGGCTCGAACATGTCGTTGAACTATTGGCAGACGGCCGTTGCGGGATTCAAGAAGGCGGCGGCGGAGTACGGGGTGACGGCCAAGGTGGCCGGGCCCGACAATTACGATCCGCAGGCGGAGTTGACGGAGTTGAAGAATGCAGTCGCCGCCAAGCCGGGCGGCATCCTCATCTCGGTTTCCGACGCTGCCGTGCTCACGCCGGAGATCGATGCCGCGATCGCTGCCGGCATTCCCGTGATCACCATCGACTCCGACGCCGCGGGCAGCCACAGGCTCTACTTCATCGGCACTAACAATCTGGAGGCGGGCCGCCTGGGCGGCCAACGTGTCGTGGAGAAGCTGGGCGGAAAGGGCAACGTGGTCTTCTTTACCATCACGGGCCAGCCCAACACGGAAGAGCGTTTGAAGGGTTTCAAAGATGTGTTCGCCTCGCGGCCCGGCATCAGCATCGTGGACGTGGTCGACATCAAGGGCGACGCCAGCGCGGCCTTCGACCGCACCCAGCAGTTGCTGGCTCTGGCCGGCGCAAAGAAGATCGATGCCTTTGTCTGCCTCGATTCGGTCTCGGGCAAGATGGTGGCCGATGCCGTCAAGCGCACCGGCGACAAAAGCCGCCTCGTGGTGGCGTGGGACGTGAATCCCGATACACTGAACGGCATCAAGGACGGAACGATCGACGCGACGATCGTGCAGAAGCCCTTCACGATGGGCTTCGTGGGGCTCAAGGCTCTGGACGAGATCTATCACGATCCGCCCACGCAACTCGGCAAGGATTACAGCATCGACGCCTTCGCGCCTTACCCGGCGTTCATCGATACGGGCACGTCGCTCGTGGATAAGAGCAATGTGGATGTGTATCTGGCCGACGCAACGGCGCACGCGCAGTAGCGCCGGCATGTGCTCAAGATGACAGCTCCGGGTTGACCAAACACGTTGGAGGCTGTCATCCTGAGCGGCCGAAGAAGAGTCCCGCATGGATTGATTTGCGCCGGGAATGGTACGACGTGGAACCGGCCGGTTTGAATCGTGCGGACGATCGAATGGGCGCGTAGGTGCGATCACCCAAAAAAAGCAACCGCAGATCCTTCGACTGCGTTTGGCGCGCGTAGCGCGCCAAACTTCGCTCAGGATGACAAAGTGAAAGCTGTATTGGCTGCCCTACTCCGGCTTGGCCTCGCCTAGAGCATTTTCCTCTTTTGCAAGCTTGACTCGGGCGCTTTCGAGCTTCTTCTGCACCTTGACCACGTCGCCGGGCTCAACGTCGGCGGGCGACGACTTGGCAAAGTCGGCCAGCGACAACTCCCACTGCGCCGCGGCCAGCCGGATGCGCCCGGTCTTCTCGTAGAGATCGCCCAGGTGCATGTGCACGGTGGCATCGGTCTGGTCACGGTTGACCGCCTGGCGCAGATTGTCTTCGGCCAGCTCGTACTCGCCCATCTNNAGCCCAGCGAATCGAGATAGGCGCCATTCCACGGCTCGGACTCCACGGCCTTGCGAATCATTTTCAGCGCTTCGGGCAGCTTCTCACCCTTGTCGGCCCACATGTAGCCCAGGTAATTGAGCGTC
>PLSB01000034.1 GCA_003165005.1 Acidobacteriaceae bacterium
GCACCGGCGGCGGATCGTAGATCTCGCGCAAACGCTCGGGATACTCCGGGCACGAGTAGCTCACCAGCGTCGCGCCCTGCGCCGCCACGCGCGCCCACTCTTCTTCGGCCGCGCGCCTGCCCTTGCCGTCAAAGAGAAACTGCGCTGCCTCGGCGGGAAAGCGCAGCCCTTCGAGCGCCGTCAGCGGCATGGTGAGGATCTGGCTCGCCCGTCCGATCTCGTGGACGGCGTCGAGAATCCGCTTCGGTCCCAGTCCCGGCGCCAGCGCCATGGCCAGCCACGCCAGCCGCTCTTCGTCGAGTTGCGGCACGGGCGCGGCTTCACGTTGCGATTGGGCAGTGCCTTGGCTCATCTGCGATGCCGCCGCGGCCGGCGCAGCGTCGGAAGAAAGCTGTTGAGAACTCAAAATCTACATGCTCCGGCTTTCGGCACACGAAAGCCCTCGCAGATCAAGGGGTGTGCGCCCACGTTACCGCCGCCAACGCCGGAAGTCAAGCCAGGGCTCCCGGCGATAGGTCTTCGTCGCCGGGGTGGAAGCCAGAGCGGTCACACCGACTCCGGGTGCAGAATCAAACGGCCCCTGACCTAGTGGCTCTTGGGCGGCCTTTTAGCCATGCGCGCCAGCGTTGCCTGCTCGCGCAGTACCTGCTGGAGGGGCCGCGCCGGCGTGCCCCAATGCACGGTGCCCGGCTTCAGGCCTTCATTCGTGATCGTCTTGCCGCTGAAGACGCCAGCCTGCCCGCCCAGGATCACGCCGGGGCCCACGTGTACGTGATCGCCAATGCCCACTTGGCCCGCAAGCACCGCGCCCTTGCCAATCGTGCTCGATCCTGAGATTCCCGTCAGAGCGACCAGAATCGCGTCTTCGCCGATCTCGCAGTTGTGGCCCACGTGAACGAGATTGTCGAACTTGGCCCCGCGCCGCACGCGCGTCTCGGCCAGCGCCCCGCGGTCGATCGTCGAGTTCGCGCCGATCTCCACGTCGTCTTCAATCACCAGCGTGCCCTGCTGCGGAAACTGCGTATACGCGCCCGTGGCAGGATCGCGCACATAGCCGAAGCCGTCCGCGCCGAGCACCACGCCGGCGTGGACCATCACGCGATTGCCGATGGTCGTGCCCGGATAAACCACCCCGCGCGGATAGATGCGGCAGTGCTCACCGATGCGCACGCCTTCGCCAATCACTGCACCAGCTTCGATGCGCGTTCCCGCGCCAATCTCCGCGCCATCGCCGATCACCGCGCAGGCCGCCACGGTGACCTCCGCGCCCAGCTTGACGCGCGCCCCGACGACCGCCGAAGCATGAACGCCTGCGACCGGAAGCGGCGCGGCGAGCAGTTTTGCCGCACGCGCGAACCAAAGCCGCGGCTGCTCATCTTCAACGATTGCGATTGCCTGCGCGCGCCCGGGATCGGGCGCAAACAGGCCGGCCTTCAGCACCAGGGCGCTCGCCGCGCTCCCGAGCGCTTCGGTCGCCGACGCCGCATCTTCGGCAAAGACGAGATCTCCCGCAGCGGCCTGGGCAGTCGCGTTGACGGCGCGAATCTCCGTCTCTGCGTCACCATGCACCAGCTTCCCGCCGAGCGTTTGGATAAGTTCGCCAATCTTCATTGCCATTCGCTCACCTGTTGATCACTGTTCACTGCCCACTAATCACTTCTCACTTCCCGTACAAACCCGGCTCGCCCGGCGGCCGCGTCTTCCATCTGCGGTGAATCCATAGCCACTGGTCAGGATAGCGCCGAATCCACGACTCAATCACCGCGGTACATCGCCGCGTGCCTTCCAGAATATCCGCGGCGCGGTCGGCCGTGCGCGGCATCTCGACCTCCGGCCCAAAGCGCAGCACGTAACGCCGCTCGCCCGGCTCCCAGAACATGAATCCCGGCAGCACTGCCGCGCCGGTTTGCCGCGCGATATGCGCCAGACCCGTTCCCGTGCAGGCGTCGATGCCGAAGAATTTCACGAATTCGCCCTGCGGCGGCGTCATATTCGTGTCCATCAGGATGGCCACTGTGCGGCCGGCGCGGATGGCCTTCAAAAGCCCGCGGCCGAAGTCGTCCTTCGAGATCGTAAAGTTGCCGTGCAGGCAGCGGATGCCGTTCACATACGCATCGAGCCGGCGGTTGTCGAGGTTGCGCACGATCACGCCCATGGTATGGCCCATCAGCGAGTGGTGAACGCCAGAAAGCTCCCATGCTCCCAAGTGTCCGGTGACGATGAGCACGCCTTTACCGCGAGCCTGCGCCGCCAAGTAATGCCCCAGGCCTTCGGTGCGCATCCAGTCGCGCGTGTTCTCTGCCGTATAGCGCGTCATGCGGCAGAACTCGACGAGTTGCCAGCCCAAATGAATGTAGACTCGCCGCAGAATTCTTTTTCTGGTTTTGGACGAGAGCTCTGGAAGGGCAAGTTCGAGATTGCGCGCGCCCACACGCCTCAACCTGCCGAAACACCAGTAGACGGCAAAGGCGAGACCGGTGGCCGCGAGACGCGCCACGCGCCGCGGCATGCGGCCCAGGCCGCCGGCTACGGCTCGGACCAGCCCGTACTCCACATATTCCTGCATCGCTGAACGCAAGAAACAGTGTAGACGTTCAGCGTCGCTTGCACATGCGGCGCGACACGGCGTAATCGCTGGATCCAGAACATGAAGGAGACTACACAGTTCCACAGTTTCTGTGCCGCTGCGCGGTTGTGGCTGTAGGTTGATGATTCCGGATGGTTTCCAAGCCACACAGTTTCACAGTTCGCTTTTCGCGCTTTTTTATGGGGTGGGGCGGCGGAGCCGCCAGGGAACAGGGATCAGGGAACAGGAAAGCTCGGGACCGAGAAGGCAGGGGGAGGGGGGGAGGGGCATAAGCGTTAAAATAAGAAAACCGGTTCAACTCCATTGGAAAGCGATGGCTGGTTTTCGGCGGCGTGG
>PLSB01000209.1:0-13659 GCA_003165005.1 Acidobacteriaceae bacterium
TTCAGCATCGAATCGATGCCTACGGACATCTTTCCCTACATCGACATCCCGGTGGTGACGGTGGTGTGGAACTACTCCGGCCTGTCGGCGGACCAGATCGCCAACCGCATCGTGACCAACTCCGAGCGGGGCATGACCACAACGGTCAACGACATCGACCACATCGAATCGCAATCGCTGGTGGGCGTGGGGCTCATCAAAGTCTTCTTCCATCCCAACGTGAATATCGCCCAGGCCGTGGCGGAGATCTCGGCCATCAGCCAGGTGCAATTGCGATCCCTGCCGCCCGGCACCTTTCCTCCGTTCATCATTCAGTACAACGCCTCGAGCGTGCCGGTGCTGCAGATCGGGGTTTCCGGGCCGGGCCTGAACGAGCAGCAACTGAACGACATCGCCACCAACACCATCCGCCTGCAATTGGCGACCGTCGAGGGAGCGCAAATCCCCTTCCCCTTTGGCGGAAAACAGCGCCAGATCCAGGTGGATCTCGATCTGAACGCGCTCGAGGCGCGCGGCCTTTCGCCGGCGGACGTGGTCAATGCCATCACCGCCGAGAACGTGGTTGCGCCTTCCGGGACCATCAAGCTCGACCGTTTTGAGTACCAGGTGGAGACCAACTCCGCGCCCTCGCTGCTGGACGCGCTGAACAACATGCCGGTCAAAACCGTCAACGGCGCTATCGTATATATCCGCGACGTGGCGCACGTGCGCGACGGCAATCCGCCGCAGACCAACATCGTGCGCGTGGATGGACGCCGGGCGATCATGATGAACGTCATGAAGACCGGGTCGACTTCGACCCTTGACATCATCAAGAGCGTGCGCGACATCCTTGCCAGCCCCAGTCTCAAGGGCCAGGTGCCTCCGCAACTCAAGATTGCCGCTCTCTCCGATCAATCCATCTTTGTGCGCGGCGCCATCAGCGGCGTGGTCCGCGAGTGCATCATCGCGGCCTGCCTCACGGCCATCATGATCCTGGTTTTCCTGGGCAGTTGGCGCTCCACGCTCATCATCGCGGTCTCGATTCCACTCTCCATTCTGTGCTCGCTGATCGTGCTTTACGCGCTGCACCAGACCATCAACATCATGACCCTGGGCGGCATGGCGCTGGCGGTGGGCATTCTGGTCGACGACGCCACCGTCGCCATCGAGAATATCAACCGTTATTTGGAGACAGGCCGGGAGCTGGAGCAGGCCATTCTGGAAGGCTCGGCGCAGATTGCCACCCCGGCGCTGGTTTCCACGCTCGCCATCTGCATCGTCTTCGTGCCCATGTTTTTCCTCAGCGGCGTGGCGCGCTACCTGTTTGTGCCCATGGCCGAGGCGGTGGTCTTCGCCATGCTCGCCAGCTACTTCCTCTCGCGCACCCTCGTGCCCACCATGGCCAAGTATCTGCTGCATGAGCACGACGACGCGGCAGACGCGAAGAAGCGCGCCAGCAGAAATCCATTCACGCGCTTCCAGGCCGCCTTCGAAACCGGCTTCGAGCGCTTCCGCCACGCCTACCTGGGCCTGCTCACCTTCTCGATCGATCACGCGGGCGTCTTCCTCATCGTGTTTCTTGCCTTCGCCCTGGCCTCGCTTGGGCTCATCCCATCGCTGGGGCAGGACTTCTTCCCGTCGGTTGATTCGGGTCAGTTCACGATTCACGTGCGCGCCCACACCGGCACGCGCATCGAAGAGACAGCCGCGCTTTGCGATCACGTGGAACAGACCATCCGCCAGGTGATTCCGCCCGGCGAAGTGAACACCATTCTCGACAACATCGGCCTGCCCTACTCCTCGCTGAATCTCTCCTATTCGACTTCGGCGCCGGTCGGCCCCTCCGACGCCGACATCCAGGTGCAGTTGGCGCCGCATCATCATGCCACCGCGGCATACGTGGAGCGCCTGCGCGGCGTGCTCGCCCGCGAATATCCCGGCGTGACGTTTTACGCCGTGCCCGTCGACATCGTGACGCAAATCCTCAACTTCGGACTGGCCGCGCCCATCGACATTCAGATCGTCGGGCCCAATCTTTACGCTGATCGCGCACTGGCCGAGCGCATGTTGAACGAGGTGCGCTACGTGCCCGGCGCCGCCGACGCGCGCATCCAGCAGCCCTTCAACTATCCGAATCTGACCGTGAACGTGGACCGTACCCGCGCCGCATCCACCGGGCTGACAGAGCAGAACGTGGCCCAGAGCCTGCTGGTGGCCTTGAGCGGCAGCTTCCAGACCAGCCCCAACTTCTATCTCGATCCGCGCAACGGCGTGACGTACAACATCGCCATCCAGTCGCCGCAGTACCGCATGGACACAATAGCCGAACTCCAAAGCCTGCCCATTACCGGCAGCGGCACAATCCGCGCCACCGGCGCGCCGCCCTCCACGGGAGCTCCCGGTTCCAATGCATCGCCGGCGCCGGGAGCAGCGTCCACGGCCGCACCCGGAGCTCCCGCGCCCGTGCAGGTGCTCGGCAATCTGGCTTCGGTTGTGCCCGGCGCCGAGCAGGGCCTTATCAGCCATTACAACGTGCAGCCCGTCATCGACATTTACACCAATGTGGAAGGCGCCGACCTTGGCACCGTCACGCGCGCCATGGAACGCATCGTCGCCAGCCATGAAAAGGATCTGCCGCGCGGCTCGCATTTCATCTTCCGCGGACAGAGCGAGACCATGTATCGCTCCTACGTCGGCTTGCTGAGCGGCCTGGCCTTGTCGATCGTGCTGGTTTACCTGCTCATCGTGGTCAACTTCCAGTCGTGGCTGGATCCGTTTCTGATCATCTCCGCGCTGCCGGCGGCGCTGGCCGGGATCGTCTGGTTTCTCTTTCTCACCAATACGCGGCTCAGCGTGCCGGCGTTGACAGGCGCCATCATGTGCATGGGCGTGGCCACGGCCAACTCCATCCTGGTGGTGAGTTTTGCGCGCGAAGAGCTGGAAGTGCTGGTGGGCGACGCGCGGCAGGCCGCGCTGAGTGCCGGCTTCGTCCGCCTGCGCCCGGTGCTGATGACCGCTCTGGCCATGATCATCGGCATGGTTCCCATGTCTCTTGGCCTGGGCGAAGGCGGCGAGCAGAATGCGCCGCTGGGCCGCGCGGTGATCGGCGGCCTGCTGGTGGCCACCGTGGCCACGCTCTTCTTTGTTCCCGCATTCTTTTCATTTATTCACGGCCGCATCGAGCGCAGGCGCAAGGTGCATGGCGCTTCCGCCGGCCAACGATTCGATGAATTCGACGAGACACCGGAGTAGTTGCCTATGAAGCATCAACCCAACTCGAATCCTCAAACCGAAGCCGAAGGCTACGAGGCCGCGCCGGGAGACAGGCCCGTCTCGCCGCGCAAGCTTCTTGCGGGCGCGGCCGTGGTCCTCGTGATCCTGGTTGTGCTCGCGGCAGCGGGCATTCTTAAGCGCATGCATGCCCACACAGTTCTGGCTGCGCGCACCAACGAACTGGCCGCGCCCACGGTCTCCGTGGCTCCGGCGCACCCCGGCGCGCCCGTGGACACCTTTGTGCTGCCCGGCAACGTCACCGCCTATACCGACGCGCCCATTTACGCGCGCAGCGACGGCTACCTCGTCCATTGGTACTACGACATCGGCGCACACGTGAAGAAAGGCGCGCTTCTGGCCACCATCGACACGCCCGAGCTCGATAAGCAGGTGGCGCAGGCCGAGTCGGACCTGGTCACCGCGCAAACCAGCGCCGGCAACGCCAAGGTGCAGGCCGACCGCTATTCGGGGCTCGTCAAATCCGACGCCGTATCGCAGATCGACACTGACACCTTCACCACGCAGGCTGCCGTCACCGCCTCTACCGTCAAGTCTGCTGAAGCCAACCTGCAGCGCCTGCGCGAACTGCAATCCTTCGAAGAGGTCTATGCGCCGTTTGACGGCGTGGTCACCGCGCGCGCGGTCGACACCGGCCAGTTGATCAGCCAGGGTTCGGGCGCCGAGCTCTTTCACATGCAGGCGATCGCAACTCTGCGCATTTATGTGGATGTCCCGCAGCTCTACGCCGGGACGCTCAAGCGCGGCATGAAGATCGATCTCGCCTTTCCCGAGCATCCGGGGAAAACCTATGTGGGAACGCTGGTGCGCACCGCCGACGCCATCGATCCCGCCAGCCGCACCTTGCTGGCCGAGGTCGATCTCGATAACCGTTCCGGCGAGCTGCTGCCCGGCTCCCTCGCCCAGGTTCACTTCAAGACGCCCACCGCCGGTCCCTCCTTTATCGTGCCCACGGCGGCTCTGATCTTCCGCCGCGACGGCATGGAGCTGGCCACGGTGGTGAAGGGAGACACGGCGCATCTGGTGCGCGTGGTCATTGGCGAAGACGATGGCGCCACGGTCGAGATCGTCAGCGGCCTCGAACCCGGCGACCAGATCGTCCAGGACCCTCCCGACTCGCTGATCGACGGCGAAAAGGTGACGGTTGTGCAACCCGGCAGCAAGCCCACCCCGGCGGGAGGCCAGTAGCCATGCGAGGGCGGCCGCAAAGCGTGAATGTACCGCCGGTCTCTAGACCGGCTGTACTGGCGGCGTCCACGCCGCCAGAAGCGATGCGCGGGTCAGGAGACCCGCGCGACAGCCGGCCAGGAGGCCGGCGCTACCTGTTTACGGATGGGCTCTTGCTGGCTGGAGCCGCACTTGTTTTGCTTACGAGCTGCAAGCCCGTCGGTCCCAACTACAACCGTCCCGGCTACAACGCGCCCGCCGTGTACAAGGAGACGGGCGCGACCACGGTCACGCCTCCGCCGAATCCCACCGGCGGCGCATGGCAGCCGGCCAACCCCTCCGACGGCATGTTGAAGGGCAAGTGGTGGGAGATCTACCAGGACCCACAGCTCAACCGGCTCGAAGAGCGCATCGCCACCAACAACGTCGAACTGAAGCAGGCGCTGGAGACTTATCTCGCGGCGCGCGATCAGGTGATCGTGGCGCGCGCTAGCCTCTATCCCACGCTTTCGGCTGGCGCGACGCCCGAGGGCGAGAAGTACTCGGCCAACCAACCGCTTTGGAACAAGGGCAACCAAACCACCTACGCCGACCTGACGATTGCCGGCCAGGCCAGTTGGGAGCCCGACTTCTGGGGCCGCGTCCGGCGCACGGTGGAACAGGCGCGCGCCCAGTCCCAGGCCAGCGCGGCCGAAGCCGCGAACGTGGACCTGACCCTGCACGCCGAGCTTGCGACCGACTACTTTGCCCTGCGCGGCCTCGACTCCGAGATCAAGCTGCTGACGGCCACGGTCGCGGACCTCGAACGCCAGCTCGACCTGACCCAGCGGCGGCTTGCGGGCGGCGTGGCCACTGCGGTCGATGTAGCCCAGGCGCGCACCCAGCTTGAGACCGTCCGCGCGCAACTGGTCGATCTCGGCGTAGCGCGCGCCGGGTACGAACACGCCATCGGAACCATCGCCAACTACGATCTCTCCGGCTTCAGCATTCCACCGTCGCCGCTCGATCTGGCGCTGCCCACGATTCCGCTGGGCGTGCCCTCGCAATTGCTCGAGCGCCGTCCCGACATTGCGGCCCAGGAACGGCTGGCCGCGGCGGCCAATGCGCAAATCGGCATCGCCGTCAGCGCCTTTTATCCCACCATCACGCTGAGCGCGACCGGCGGCTTTCAAAGCACCAACCCCGGCACCTTGATTCAGGGGCCGAGCGCCATGTGGACGCTGGGCGCGCAGGCCGCGCAGCTCCTGTTCGACGCCGGGCAGCGTCACGCGCTCACCGATGCCGCGCGCCACGGCTACGAAGCTCAGGCCGACGCCTATCGCAACACCGTCTTTCAAGCCTTCGAGGACGTAGAAGACCAGCTCTCGAACCTGCGCATTCTCGAACAGGAAGCCCGCGTGGAGCAGGGCGCGGTGGACTCCGCGCAACACTCCTTCGTTCTGTCGAACGCCCGCTACAAAGGCGGCGTCACCAGCTATCTCGAGGTCCTGACCGCCGAGCAGACTCTGTTGCAGGATCAGGTAACGGCCATCAACATCGAAAGCCGGCAGTTTGCTTCCAGCGTCAGCCTGGTGCGCGCCTTGGGCGGCGGCTGGGATGTGACGCAACTGCCGAAAGAATAGATGCAGCCAATCTTCTGCGAGTACAATGCAATTCAACCACAAAGGGCCAATTCTGAATCCGGTGGGATCGAAAGGACTGGGATCTCAACATGGACATTTGGAGTACGGACAAGCTTACACTTTTCCTCATCTTTTTCCTGCCGGGCTTCATCTCGATGAAGGTCTACGACCTGATGGTTCCTAGCGCTCCGCGGGAGGCCGCGAAATCTCTTCATGAAGCGATCAGTTATTCCGCCTTGAATTTCGGCTTTTGGTCATGGCTCATCGCTCTGCTCTTCGCTGGCGATTATTATCACCGGCATTTCATCTGGTTTTCTTTTGCCGTCGTCCTGATCCTGCTCGTCGCGCCCATCTTTTGGCCGTTTGCCTATCTGAAGCTGGCATCGTGGCCACCGGTCGCCAAGCGATTCGTCAACCCGATCCAAAAGCCCTGGGATTAGATTTTTAGCCAACGCACGCCGTATTGGCTCATCGTTCATCTCAAGAACGGATTGAGAATAGGCGGACGTTTTGCTGCAAAGTCGTTCGCATCCTCGAATCCAGCCGACGAACAGATCTATCTCGAAGAGGTCTGGACTCTCGATGAAAAAGGCGGCTTTGTTAACAAGGTCGAACGGTCGCGGGGCGTCATTGTGATGCAGAGCGAAATTCGAGCTGTAGAGCTTTTTGAGTACAATAGTATTAGCGAGGAAGGAGATGGAGATGCCGACAAATGAAAATGACGCGACGCAAACCCCGGCGATCATCAACAAGGGCTACAAACCCACCCCAGAACCTGTACTTGCAATGGACGGTTATCAACCCATAAGCAGCGTATTGAGGAGCGATCCGCCGAAGGGCGGCTCCGGCGTTCCCAATGCCGCTCCGGCAAAGCCCACGTCTTCTGCCGCGCAATCCAGCAATTAGGACTTGCGTTGGGTAGGACTCGCGCTGGGCGTTGAGCGGAACCCCGTTTGCCTGTCGAATGGTCCTGAGTTCCTACTCCTCTCTGAAATCTGTTCCGGAGACCCGCAATCGCCAACTAGCGCATGCGTGTGTATGGCGCAGCAGGCACGTCCGCGAGCATCACCCCCGGCCCCTCCCACATCAATCGCGGTGCGCCCTCGCTGGCCGTGTTCAGCGCCTCCACGTGAATCCTATGCAAGCCGGCGCGCAGGCCGATCGCGCCTCGATCGTAGCGCAGCGCGTTGCCGGGCGAACCGCAGACCTGCGCGAAAGGCGCTCCGGTTCTGGCCACTTCCGCGCCGTCGATGACCAGCCGCGCGCCGTCGCGATCGATGAGATGAAAGGTGTAGCCGCCATCCTCCGGAATCGCAAGGAAGCCGTCCCAGGCCGCGGCGTAGCTCGTCAACCCCTGCGCATCGGCCGCGAGACCTGGCGATGCGCCGGTGAGCAAAGGCTGCTCTGCGGAGAGATCGGGCAACGCGGTCCAAACGCCGAGATAGATCTTCCATTGCAGGCCCGGCGTCGCCGGCCCCGGCGCCTTCACCGCCTCGTGCCAATGCGCGACGGCAACCAGGCCCTGCGCGGCCCAATCCTGATGACCGCCTTCATCCGTGACGTGCAGCAGAACGCGAAAGCGCCCCGCGCCATTCTTGCCATCGAGTTCGGTTCCTAGAGAGTCGGGAAAACGATGGTAAACGCGGCGGCCGTGAGCCGTGCTGCCGTCACCGAAGAGCCATGTGTAATGTGCGCCGGGTTGAGCCGTTGCGGTCAGCGTGACCTTCTGCCCCGGCGCGAAGACCGGCGGATCGACATGAAACGCAGCCGTGAGTGCGGGCGCGGGCGCGAAGTGCGGCTCCTCGGTGCCAGCGGAGACCACCAGCGGCATTTGAGCATCGCTCGTGACGCGCGACGCGCCGTAGCGGACGTTGTCGAAGGTCACGTCGCGCACGCTGCCTGCGATCGTGGACGCGGCGAGCGGCGGCTGATCGAGCGCCCAAATGTTGCGGAAGGTGAATCCGTGCACCGCCGGCTGCTCCTGCTCCATCTGCACCAGCGAATACCAGTTGTCGAGAAAGAGATTCTCGAAGGTGACGGAGGAGTGGTCGCCTTGGGCGCCGTTCGCGCCCCACAAACCGAGCAGCCCGAAGGTCTGGCCGCAGGCGCCGATGCCGGCGTGGAGAACGTCGGAGCCGCGGAGAGTAAAGTTGCTCGAGTTGAAAGTTTTTTGAGGCCACGCGATGCGCACCACATTGGAGATGCTGGTAGAGAGCTCGCTGTTTTCGACCAGGACGTTATTCACGTCGGCGCCGGGGCGCAGCATATCGGCGTCGTTGTAGCCATCCCAGTTGCCCTCCATCGCCAGGTCATCGTCCGAGGAGCGCAGAAAGGCGTTGCGCACCACGGTGTCGCCGCCGCCCAGCCAGTCCATGCCATCCTGGTTCGCGTTCAGAGGGTTGCCGCCGATGAGGCGCAGATCGTCGAAGCGAAAGCCAGTGGAGTCCTTCATCTGGATGGACCAGGTGCGTGAGCGGACGATGCAGGTCAGGCCGTCGATCTCGACATTGTGCGCTTGCATCGCGCCAATGCAGTGCCAGTCTGGCTTCTGCATCCACCCCTCGTCTGTGCGCGGATCCTGCGGGCCGTCGTAGACGATGGTTCCGCGGCCCAGCACCTTGACGTTCTCCACTTGCCACAGATTCAAGCTGCCGAAGACAAATGCGCCCGGCGCCAGGTAAATGGTGTCGCCGCTCTTGGGATTGAGGCTTTCACGGTGCACGCCCGGCGGAACAATCATGACATTCGGCCCGCTGGGCGGAGGCTGTGGCGGCGAGCCGGCAAAGAGAAAGAGCATGCGCGCCTGATTGAGAAAATCGCCGGGCCGCGAGATGGAAAGCTTGGCAGGACCGGGCAGGCGAAAGCGGATGGTCTGGGGTTCTCCTTGAGGGTGCGTGGCGCGCAGGCCCAGCCGCCAGGGCTCGATATCGACGCCCGCATCCCAAAAATGCGGGTCTGCCGCGGTGATGGAAATCTCGGCCGGTCCGGTCAGGTCGAAGCTGGCGAACTCGTAGTTGGAAGCGGCATGAGCGACATCGACCCGCTGGTTTTGGACCGTGACCGCGAAAAAGCCTGCGCGCATCTCGGGCGGGACAGGTGCGGCCTCAACCTGCGCGGCCGCGCGGCCCGCGCAGGCAGCGGCGAAAAACAGAAGCAGCAACGTGGGTCGACCCTGCAACAGGCGCATTCCTCAGCAAAGAGACTGGAAGACAAACCAATGTACCATAGGAACAAAAGTCCCGGATTGAAGCGGCGATTGTGCGCCGAGGTATTTACAATTCGTGTTCGTGAAGAAATCCGTCGTTTTTACAAATTCTGCAGAAGGAAAACCTCGATGATGCTGCCTCGATTTGCGCAAAGACCGTTTCCGGCCCCGGCATTTTTCGCCGCGGTTGGCGTTTTCACGATGGCGGTGAGCGGCGCTCCTGCGCAGATGCCGCGCGTAACCATCAGCGGTTCAACATCCAGGATTATCGTGAGCGCACAAGAACCCGGTCCGGTGCTGCTCGCAGCCAAAGACCTGCAGAGCGATTTGGCCAGGGTGTTTGGCCGCGCGCCCAAGATCGTGGACAGCTTCGAGGACGCCGGGCCGACGGAAATTCTGATCGCGCAGAGCGATCACGTACCCGCGCGCACCGGGTGCACCGAGGTGACGGGCACAGAGGCCTTCGCATTTTCTGTCGTCAAGTTGGGAGACTCGGCGGCGGCTCCGACGCTCATCTGCCTGGTCGGCGCGGACATGCGCGGGACGATCTACGCGATCTACGAGTTCTCGCAAAAGGTGCTGGGCGTGGACCCGATGTATCTGTGGACCGACAAGCAACCGGCGAAACGCGCGTCGATCGCACTGCCCGCCGATTTCGCGCGCGCGTACCCCAGTCCCGTTTTCAAATACCGCGGGTTCTTTACCAACGACGAAGACCTGCTGAGCGGCTGGGTGACGCCCGCCAAGGGCGAGCAAACGGGGATTGCGCTTTCCACGTGGGATATGGTCTTTGAGACCATTCTGCGCCTGAAAGGAAACATGGTGGTGCCGGGAACGTGGATCTTCCCCGACGACGCGCAGGTCGATGCCGCCGCAAAGCGTGGCTTGATCGTCAATCAGCATCATGCCACTCCGCTCGGCGTGAACGTGGCGCGCTGGCCGCAGAACGTGCCCTACAACTACTCGACGCATCCTGAGATTCTGGAGCGCGCGTGGACTAACGCAGTGAACGAGTACAAGCCCGGCGAAGAGATTCTGTGGACCGTGGGGCTGCGCGGACTGTCGGACCAAAGCTACGCTTCGCTCGATCCCAGTGTGCGCGACAACGACCCGCTGTTGGGGCAGAGGATCAGCGAAGCCATCGCCGAGCAGATGAAGATCGTGCGCGCCAAGTACCCCCATGCGCAGTTCATCTCCAACCTGTGGCAGGAGGGCGACCGGCTGATGCAGGAGGGCTACCTTAAGATTCCGCCGGAGGTGTCGCTGGTGTGGGCCGACACCGGCTACGGCGACATGCAGGATGGCGGCAAGGTGGCGGCCGGCCAGGGCATGTACTTTCACGTGGCCATGTTAAACGGGAAGGCAAATCAGCTCTCCGAGATGGTTTCGGTCAACATTATCCAGTCCGAAATCGGGCGGTACATCGACGCGGGCGCGACCGCGTACTTCCTGGTGAACACCAGCGACATCCGGCCGGTGGCAATGACCGCGCGTGCGGTAATGGAAATGGCCTGGGGCGGCGTGGCGGCGACCACTGGAGGAAAAGAGACGGAGCCGGGCGGCAACGCCGACAGCGACTATTATCGCCGCTGGATCACCGAGGAATTCGGCCCGCGATCGGTCGATGCGCTCACCAAGGTGTATAAGGAGTACTTCGCAGCGTCTGCGCCGCGTCCGCCGTTCGGGCCGCCTCGGTTGACCTCCGCCGGCGTCGCGCCGCCCCCCGAGCCACTCAGCCGCGTGCCGATCCCCACGGGCGATCAGTACTATCAGGATGAAGCACGCCGTCTGATTCTGGATTTGCTGAGCGAGCACCAGGTGATTGCTATTCCCAGCCAATCGCCAAAATGGACGCAGCCTCACGTACTGCCGGAGCCACCTGCCGAGGATCGCGAATCGCTGATCGATCGCGATATCGAGGATTGCGCCGATGCGCAACCGCGATGGGATGCGGTGTGGAAGGACGCCGTGGCCGCCAAGAGCCTGATTGATCCTGCGCGCCGCGATTATTATCAGGAAGCCATCCTGACGATGATCACCATCAATCGCGAGAGCAATCGCATGTTGTACGAGGTTGCCAGCGCGGTGAAAGACACAAACGCGGGCGACGCGGCGAAGGCGCAGAGCGAAACTGCAGAAGCGCTGCGCGCGCTGGATGCGGCTCAGGATGCAATGCACGCCGCGGAGTACGGCAAGTGGAAGAACTGGTATCGCGGCGACTGGCTTGCGGGCGTCTATCGCACGGACGAACTGGTGCAGGCGCTTGCCAACCATCTCAACGATCCGATGTCCAAACTTCCCACACCGGCCCAGTGGAACGGCTGGGAGGGCTATTTTCACATCATGGAGTACGAGGGCGACCGCGTAGTGGACGTGCACTAACTCGAAGCTGGCTGGTCCTTGCGTAGAAGGTACATGGGATGCATGAGGCCCGTGGGAATGTAAAGCTTGTCGCCCTGGCACTCGAAGCCAAGCTTCTTCAAGAGCCGGCCGGACGCGGCGTTTTTTGGGTGGTGCCCGGCAACGATCGCTGCAGCGCCCAACGGACCGAATGCGAAAGGGATGATGGCTTCCGAAGCCTCGCGCGCAATTCCCCGCGCCCAGAACTCCGGCAACAGATGGACGCCCATCTCGTAGATCGCCTCGCTCCATTTGTAGGGGCGCAGACCCGCGCATCCCGCGTGCCGGCCATCGGCGAGCAGAAATACCGGCCAGTACTGCATTCCGTACTGATTTTGTTGCTCGATCTCCCGGGCAAGCCGTTCGAGCGCCACTTCGCGCGTCCAGGGACCGCCGATCAGCGCCGTCACTTGGCTGTTACACCAGAGATCGATCGCCAACGACTCGTCGCGCGCGTTCCAACAGCGGAATCCCAAACGCTCTGTGGTGAGGAAATAACCCGAGGAGTCTTGAGCGAGCAGTTCGGTATTGCGCGCGGCAAAGTTGCGAGGATTGGCGGGTACGCTCTCGACGCCATGCCAATTGCTGCTCATATGCCTTCGCCCCTTAGATCCCTTCACCCATTGACACGTAGACACGCAAGCGCTCCAGCTCCTGGCTGTAGGCGGCGCGTTCGGCTTCTTCGTCAGCGAAGGGTTTGGCGCGGTGATCGCGTGCGCCCAGGCGGTCTTCCAGCTCGTCCACGCGTGTCGAGAGGGCAATGAGCGCGTCGGAGAGCGGGTCTTTGATCTCGTGCGGATCGGTGATGAGCACGCGCTGGCCGTTGTGGTAGACAATGTGCGCGGGCACCCCGACCACGGTGGAGTTCGGCGGGACATCCGAGAGGACCACGGAGCCCGCGCCCACGCGCGAGTTCTCGCCCACCGTCACATTGCCGAGGATATTGGCGTTGTTGCCGACAAAAACGTTGTCGCAGATGGTGGGGTGACGCTTGCCATGCTGCTTGCCCGTGCCGCCCAGCGTCACGCCCTGGTACATGGTCACATCGCTGCCCACAATGGCGGTTTCGCCGATCACGACGCCGGTGGCGTGATCAATGAAAAGCCGCCGCCCAATGAGCGCGCCGGGATGAATGTCGACGCCGGTATAGAAGCGCCCCACCTGCGAGAGAATCCGCGCCGGCAGGCGTAGCTTGTGACGCCAGAGCCAGTGCGAGACGCGATGAATCCACACCGCCCACAGGCCCGGATAGCAAAGCAGAACTTCAAGTTTGGTGCGCGCAGCCGGATCGCGCTCCTTGATGGAGCGGATGTCGTCGCGAATTCGACCAAACAGGGACATAGGGACTAGGGACTAGGGACTAAAAGACTGCGGGACTAGCGAGTCGATCAGCACCAGCGCGGAAATCGACGTCCCTAGTCCCTACGTCCCTAGTCCCTGCCTTTTTTACGCCGGCACCGCAATCGGCTCGGCCTGCAGGGCCAGCGCCTGCTGGCGCAGCGGCTCAAAGAGCACGCTCGAGAGATACCTCTCGCCGAAGTCGGGCAGCACCACCACGATCAGCTTACCTTGATTCTCCGGCCGCGCGGCCACTTTGAGCGCCGCCGCGACAGCAGCGCCAGAGCTGATGCCGACAAACAGGCCTTCCTCTTTGGCAAGCCGGCGAGCCATCTCGACGCTCTCGTCGTTGGTCACCTGAACGACCTCGTCGATGTTCTTGGTGTCTAGAATGCTGGGAATGAATCCCGCGCCGAGGCCCTGAATCTTGTGCGGGCCGGGCTTGCCGCCGGAGAGCACGGGGCTGTCCGTGGGCTCGACGGCGATGGCTTTGAACGACGGCTTTTTCGGCTTGATATAGTTCGCGACGCCAGTGATGGTGCCGCCGGTACCCACGCCGGAGATGAGGATATCGACCGCGCCATCGGTGTCGTTCCAGATCTCGGGGCCGGTAGTGGCCAGATGAATCGCCGGGTTGGCGGGGTTGTCGAACTG
>PLSB01000209.1:13675-18956 GCA_003165005.1 Acidobacteriaceae bacterium
TGTTGCCGCTGGTGGGCTCAATGAGAACGGTTTTGCCGGGGCTGATCTTGCCGGCCTTCTCCGCCGCCTCGATCATCGCCAGGCCGATGCGGTCCTTGACGCTCGATGCGGGGTTCTGGCTCTCCAGCTTGACGGCGACGGTAGCCGGCAATCCGGCTGCCACACGGTTCAACCGCACCAGCGGAGTGCGGCCGATCAATTCAGTAACATTCGCGGCAATGCGCGCCATGACGATCTCCTTTTTTCCGGGTCCACAAGCCCGGACCTCTCATGTGTCGGATTTTGGGGATTGGTGCAGCTTGTCAGGTGAGGAAATCGAGCGCGCTTCAGGCGCACTTCAGCATCGCAGCTGGCACCAGGACGGCGTTAGCGACATCGATGCATACCTATAAGGTAGACCCAAGACGCGGGATGTGGCAAGGGCATAAGCAACGGCCTTTATCCGCGCCATGCGCCGGGAGCAGCTATTGCTGCGCCCGGCAAATGCGCTTCTGGTTAGAAACCGTAGGAAATGCCGAAGGCAAAGCGGGCGCGGGCCTTCAGATTCACATAGGAAACTGGCGAACCGGGATTGGTGGCTACTACACCCGCAGCCTGCAAAATGCCGGCATCGAGGTTGAGTTTGTGTTTAGGCGAGGGAACTACGCGAATCGCGTAAACGAGGGAGGTCGGAATGTCGAGCGCCGAGGACGTGCTGCCGGAGCTCGATGTGAACTTGATCTTCTGCGGCTGCTGCGCGGCCTCGGAGGCCAAAATGATGGTGCTTTTGCCGGGGCCGGTAATGACGAATCCCAGCGCGCCAAATGCCCGCGCCTCAAGACCGGGAGCGTTACCGCCCAGTCCCCACAGCGAGGCGTTGGTGCCGCGTACGCCGGCGTTCAGCACCACGGGAACCTTCTTTGCCTGCGTGACGATCTTCGTCGCCACCAGATAGATATCGCCGTTGGTCTTGGTCTGTCCGTTTGTGCCGTCTCCTACATTGCTGTCGTTGGTGCGCGCAATTCCGCCGATAGCAATGCCGGGAACCCACTTGGTTTTGCCCGCGTTCTCCGGCACCACCACGGCTTTTGCATGAAAGGTGTTCAAGCCGTCGGTCCACAGCGAGCTCAAGCCAGCCGTATCGCCGGCGGCATGATCCTCGCGCGTGTAGCCGGCTTCGAAGTATTTTCCGAAGCCCTCGGTGAACGAAACGGTGGTGAAGGTGCCGATCACGGGGCCCCCGGCGAGTACGTGGCAGGCGATCACCGGATGGCCTGCGCCGTGGGCCGGCGAAGCCGCGGTTGCGGCCAGCGGCGTGACAAACACTCCCGTCGGGCCTTCATAACCCAAGTTCTGCGCCCCGGAGGAGCGTGCAGCAAAAACCAGAGCAAAGAGCAGGATGGGCACGGCCATCCGGCTCGCGGTTGTGAACGGTGAAGATGAAGATACACGAATGCGCATGGAAGGTTTTCTCCTTTTTCTCTTGGTTTCGATGAACGGAATCAATGCGACAGAGGGCGGCCTCGGCAGCAAACGATCGCGCCACGCTCCACGCTTTCGCTCAGGCAAAAGACACGAGCGCAGCAGATCGGGACATCGTGAAGAAGACGGGAACACTCAGTCGCAGGAAGAGCGCGTCGTCAGCGACAACAACAACACGCGAGATGCCGGGCGGCATGGTGCGACTGGCTCATAGGATGACACCGATTATAAGCGATCTTGCCGAAATGTCCAGCGCGGAGATAGGTAAGATAAGTTCGTGACGCTCGCTGCTCCATCTCCGCAGGCTCTCGATTTTGGCGCGCGCGTAGCCGAGGCCTACGCAAAGCTGATCGCGCGCGGAAATGCCGATCCCGCATCCGGCCTGGGCGGCAAGCTCTTCTACGCTGGCGAAATGGACGAGCAGGGCCGCGCGCTGGTGGTGGCCGCGAACATCGCCGGGGCGGCCACGCTGGCCGCATCGGCAGACCGCGCCGCGCAAAAGCAGGCCATTCGCGACGGTATCGCCGATTTCCTGGTGACTTCGCTCGACGAGGCCCTGCGCATCCTCAAGAACCAGCTTCGCAAGCGCGAGACAGTTGCGGTTTCAGTGGCCGCGGAGCCGGCGGCCATGGAGCGTGAGATGAACGAGCGTGGCGTCGCGCCCGATCTCGTGCGCCGCGAGGTTGCGATTGCGTCTCTTCACGAAGCGCCGATTCACCAGGAAAGCGAGCACGACGAATGCAGCCTCGGCAGCACTCCGGCGCTCGTCGTCTGGCGCGCAGCTTCGGCGCGTCACAACGATCTGGCGCTGCTCGATGAAATTGCGCTCGCGTCTCTCGACGCGAACGATTGGGCCGCTCGCCGCTGGCTGCGCCTCGCCCCGCGCTACCTGGGCCGCCTCGCGCAAGGCCTGCGCCTGCTCTCAACGCATCGCGAATTCGCCGCCCATTTTGCGGAGCAATTGAGCGCGCGCGCAGGCCGCGGCGAAATTACGTTTCCCTATGAGATTCGCTGGTACGTTCGCGGCGCGGAAGAGAAGCATTGCTTCGATCCAGAGAAATCTTGACCCGCGAAGATCTCGTTTTCGCGTATTGACGAGTGCGGGCGTGGACGCCCGCACGACAGCCGGTCTGGAGACCGGCGCTACACACCCTGGTCCCTACTCCCTGTTCCCTGCTTCTCCAATCTTCCGCCACAACTCCTTGATCCCGTAACCAGTCTTCGCCGAAACCGGCAGAATCTCGTCCACCTCAAGCGCCCGTTTCAGCGCCGCGAGGCTTTGCGCGCGCTGGTTGCCGCTCACGCGGTCGATCTTGGTGGCAACCACCACGAACGCGCGGCCGGCGGCGCGCAGCCAATCCAGCAACTGACGGTCGTTGGTGCGCGGAGGTATGTTGGCGTCCACGAGACAGATGCACAGCGCCAGCGTGGCGCGCATTGCGAGATACGGTTCGATGAAAGCCGGCCATTCCGCGGAAATCGATTTCGAAATCTTCGCGTAACCGTAGCCGGGCAGGTCGGCGAAGACCATCTTTCTCGCTCGCCTCTCGTCCAAAACCA
The DNA here is from genome assembly GCA_003165005.1 of Acidobacteriaceae bacterium. Taxonomy (GTDB): domain Bacteria; phylum Acidobacteriota; class Terriglobia; order Terriglobales; family Acidobacteriaceae; genus Telmatobacter. The sequence continues at coordinate 16,697 of PLSB01000209.1, forward strand.
GAAAAAAGTTGATGGCGCGCGTGCGCCCCGGCGTGTTGGAGACTTTGGCCGCTTTCTCGCCCACAAGCGCGTTGAGCAAGCTCGATTTGCCCACGTTCGACCGGCCCAGAAACGCGATCTCCGGCGCTTCGGCCTTGGGAAACTGCGCCGCCGAAACCGCGGAGAGCAGGAATTGAGCCGTCCATTGCATTGCAGCGAATCCTCTCCACCCGTTCTTTGGGAGAAAGGGTGGGATAGCACGAACCCCACAGGCACAAACTCATGCCGTCAGAGACCTAATGAACATCCGTCCTGGCAGCGTTGAGCCCGTTGAAGATCTGGTCGAAGCTGCCCGATTCGGCCGCAAAGCGCAAACCCTTTACGTTTTCCACGCAGATTTCGGCCGGCGTGGGCTGCTGCTTCAGAATCTCCATCACTTCGCCAATAAACCGAGCGAGCGGCATGGCGCGCGGGTCGTCGGCGCCGCTCATCAGGTGGGTCTGCACGTAGGGCGGAATCAGCTCCAGCACTTCGATGCCCGTCGCGCGCAACTGATAGCGCAGCGAAAGCGTGTAGGAGTGGATGGCCGCCTTGGTAGCGCAGTAGGTGGGCGTGAGCGCGAGAGGCAAAAACGCCAGGCCCGAGGAGACGTTCATGATGGCCGCGCGCGGCTGCTTTTGGAGATGAGGCAAGAGCGCCGCAGTCAGGCGAATGGGGCCGAGGAGATTGGTGGCCACGATGGCCTCGGCGTCGGCCAGATCCGCCTGCTGGGCCAGCAGCTTCTCCGCGCGCATGATGCCGGCGTTGTTGACGAGCACATTGAGCGATGGAAATTCAACCACGGCCTTCGCGGCGAATGCGCGGATGGCGGCCGGGCTTTCAATATCGAGCGGCAGCGACTTCATTCCAGGGTTAGCGGCCGTGGTCTCATCGAGCGCCTGCTGCCGCCGGCCTGCAACAATCACCTGGTTGCCGAGCGCGTGAAGCGATTCCGCAAGCCCGCGGCCGATGCCCGAGCCGCCTCCAGTGACGAGGATGGTATTGCCGTTAAGATTCATAGCCTTCGCGCCTCCTCAACGCCATCCCTCCCAAACGCCATCATAGTCCGATTCCGTCAGACCCATGTTGCCGCAATGGGACGCGAGAGCTTGCGCGCCAGCGATTGAGGAATACGGAGCAGATTCGGCGCCGTCTTCAACCATTGTGAGTAAAAACCTGCGATGATTAGAGGTTGCCTTTGAAGATAAGTTGACAAGATAGGAATCGACCGCCCAAGTGAAACCCGCCATGCGCCGTCTGGCGCTCATTTACAACCCGGCATCCGGCCAGTACTCCGCGCGGCGGAAGGCGGCCGTCGCAAAAGTTCTCGCCGTATTTCGCGAAGCGGGCGTCGAGGCCGAGGCCATGGAAACCAAAGAAGCCGGGGAAGCAACGCTGCACGCGCGGCAGGCCATCAGCGCGGGTTGCGATGCGGTTCTGGCCTGCGGCGGCGATGGCACGGTGCACGAAATTCTCCAGAGTCTCGTGGGCACCGATGTTGCGCTGGGCGTGATTCCGCTGGGCACGGCCAATGCCCTGGCCGCGAATCTTGGCCTCATCGGCGCGCCGGCCAAGGTAGCGCGCCAGCTGCTCCAGGCCCAGCCGGAGCGCATCTCCGTGGGGCGCATCCACTATCAGGACCAGGCCGGCAATCCCGATTCGCGTTACTTCATCGTGGCCGCGGGAATCGGCGCCGATGCGCTGGTGATGTCGCGCATGGACGCGGGACTCAAGCGGCGGCTGGGCTACGTGCTCTACATGGTCGAGTGCTTCCGCACCTGGGCAACGTCTTCGTTTCCTCTCTTTGAAGCGGCTCTGCCGGCCAACGGACACGGCGCCGGCCGCGTGGTGGATGTATCGCAATTGCTGGCCGTGCGGGTGCGCTCCTTCGGCGGCGCTTTGCGCGCGCTGGCTCCGGGCGCAAGCCTGCACAACGGCAACCTGAGCCTGCTCGCCTTCAAGACGCGAAGCCGGGTGCACTATCTCAAGTTCCTGCTCGCGGCATTGGCCGGGCGTCACACCTTCAACGGCGCAGTCGAGCTGGTGGAGACGCCGAGCATCGATTGCCGCGCCCGCAACGGCGGCAGCGAGTCTCTGCTGGTGGAAGCCGATGGCGAGGTGCTAGGCTCCCTGCCGGTGCGGCTTGAGGTCGTGCCCCACTCGCTCACCCTGCTGGTTCCTCCCGGCGCGCAGCCGTGACCGGGCCGGGCCTCGGCTCAGGGCAAACGCATCATGATTTTTC
>PLSB01000273.1 GCA_003165005.1 Acidobacteriaceae bacterium
AGTGCGCCCTGCCGGGCGCACCATCAAAACGATCGCGCCGCTTGCGCGGCGCGATCATGTTAAGCGTGGTTCCAGTTGTACGCTGGCCGGCTCTTACTGCACCGTCAGGTTAATGTAATACGGCAGAGAAACCTGGTTGTTCGAGCCGGCGACCAGTTTGCCTTGTCCCCCGCTGGCTGTCGTGCAATTGCTGCTCGTGCTCTGCAACGGAACACACTGAGTGCCCACTTGCGACGCCGTGATGGTCACTGCGTAGGTTCCCGACGGAGTAGCAAGTTGCGCCAGGGGAGCGAGGTTGGTGGTATTGCAGGCGCTCAGGGTAACCGCAAGCCCGCCACCAACGATCATCAGCACCATCATCAAGAGCCGGCGCGCTTTCTCGAACGCCCTGCGCCGGATGAAAAGCCCTATCATTCCCACGCCAAAAATCGATGCCAAAGTGACCGATGCAGCGGCAGCGTTTTGACCGGTGGTGTTGGTGCCAGTGGACACGTTGGTGTTGATGGTGAGCGTGACAACCCCGACACCGTTCGCGTTGCACCCGCCGTTTTCAGCCAGCGCCTCGAACGCCGCCGCACTGTCCGAATTCGTATCCAGGTTGGGCTGGGGGCAAATCTGCGCCGAATCGGGGGCGTTAGGCTGATAGGAGCTGATGCCTGAGGGGTAGGCAAACGTGCATTCGGCGTGCGGCGGCAGATTGTCGCATGTCAGGGTCACCGGGAAATTGTAATTGTCCAATATCCCGCCTTTTCCCTGGAAGCCGTAGCCCAGCAGCGGCGCGAGGTAGAGTGTCAGGTTCGCCGTCGATCCCGCATGCACGGTCACGGAGGCCGCGGAGATAGGAACAGAAGGAGCCGCAGGGGCGGTGGGAGTGATGTTCACCAGGGGGCCAGCAAGGGCCTGGAAGAGAGTGGACACCGGGTCTGTAGCCCCATTGAAATTCGCATCGCCGCTATACACCGGTGTGATGTAGTGCGTCGACACGACGGGAGTGTAGGTTGTGAACTCCGGCATCTGCAGGCAACTGGTACCGAAGGTAGCCGTGGCGCCCGCGGTCGCGGAGCTGTAGTTGGTGTTGTTCACCACATATTGGGCTCCGGAGCCCAGGCTCTGTGGACACGCTATACCGGAGTAATTCGCCAGCAGGCAGATGGCCGCGCCTACCCCCGAAGCCGAGGTTCCGGTGGGGCAGGCCGCGGAATTATCGTTAAAGGTTATCGTGCCTGTGGGAATTCCGATCGCGGTATTGACAGTCACCGGCATGCTGTATGTCCAGTACAGTTGCGTACCGTCATAAGGCGACACGCTGCTCGGCGGGTTCCCTTCCTCAACGAACGGCAGATACGACGGCGGTTTGGAATCGGCGATAAAGCCCGCAATCGAGGACTTCGCCACGTTCGCAGTCGTGCTTCCCGTCGACTCGCCGTAGACGCGATCGCCCGTGTAACCGACAGTAAAGGTTTGGGGTCCTGCCAGGACTGGCGCCAGGGCGTTGTTGCCGGTGAACTGAGCCACGCCATTGATCAACGGCAACGCAGCCGTCACGGTAACTTGATTGATGGTTGGAGCGCACGGCGCGCTCGCGCATGTGCTGGGAACGACCACCGTCCAGGACGGATAGCTCACCTGGACCGTTCCCGTGGGAGTCACGCCCGCGCCGCTCTTCGGGCTCACAGTCACCGTCAAGGACGTACTGATCACCTGGGGTCCGCTGCCCACGGTAACCTGGACCGTTGAATTGGTCAAAGCCGGACCGTTGCCGGTCGCGTCGATCGTGATGGGAGCGTTAATGGCATTGCTGGTTGCCTGGACCCAGCCGGTGAGCGCGCCCTGCTGTCCGGATTCTGGAGCGAAGGTGACTACTACCTGGCAGGTATCCCCGGCCGCGATGGGGCTGCCCGCTACGCACGCGGGGCTCCCATCGGCGCCCGTGAAGTTCGTGATCGTCACCGAGTCGAGGACGAATGAGTAATCGGTGTAGCCGGTAATCGAAAGCGTCGTGTTGCCAATGTTCGTGATGGTGGACGGTAGTGAACCTGGATTGCCTATGTTGACGATTCCGGTGGTGCTGACGAGTCTAACGCCAGGACCCGCAGCCGGGGTCACGTACACATTGCCCGACCGGTCAAGCGCCACGGACGAAGAACTGGTCACATCCGGCGCAATTACAGACGCGCTGCCGGCAACGCCGCCCACAATGGCAATGCGCTCGGTACCGCTAGTCGAGGAAAAATAGACGGCGCCGGAAGGATCGACGGCCAGGCCGGTGACGCCGCTCAAGCTGCTCAAAACGGTTGTTGTCGTGCCCAGGCCGCCCTGCAGCTCAAAGAGATTTGTGCCGTCGCTGACGAAAAGATTGTTGTTGGAATCTACGGCAACAGCGGATGGCGCCGTGAAGCCGGAGGTGAGCATGGTTGTCGACTGCACCAGGGCGCCGGAGCTGGAGTCGCCAATCCCGGCCACCCTCGCCACGCGGCGATTGCTCGGGTCGGCGACATAGAGATCGCCTAGCCCATCGGCAGCCAAACTCAGGTTGGAACCCAGGCCTCTCTGCAGGGCGACTATGCCCGAGGCGTTCAATCCGCTTGGCCCAAAGGGTACTTCGTACACGTTTCCGCTATCGGCGATAAAGACATCGCCCGCGCCGTCAACCGCCACGCCGGTCGGGGCAGCCAATGTAACCGATCCCGTGCCGATGGGGGCTGCGGTGCTGGAGCCAGCCGCGTATTCGACAACTTCCTTCAGGCCTGGATCCGCAACATAAACATTGCCCAAGGCGTCTGTCGTCACCTGAGTCGGCGTCTTCAGAGTCGAGCCAATCGTGGATTCTACGCCCGGAGCTGCCTGAGCGTCCGCGCCCAGCCCGGTGCCGTGCAGCAGTATCGAGGCCAAAATGTTGCTCTCGGCGTCGAGCATCAACAATCTCGCGGATGTGCTGCCCACCGCGGCCGGGGTGAAGTTCAAGTTCTCGGTGCAGGAGGACAAGGCCGCGTAGGCCGAGCCCGTGGTGCAGGTTCCGCCGGTGATGGAGAATTCGGGCGTCGTCATCCCGGTTTCCACAATGGTGAAATTCGCCGGGGTCACGCTGCTGTTAAAGTCGAATTCGACGGGCACGTTCGTGGCGGTCGTGGTGCCGACGCTTAACCCGCCGAATTCCGCGTAGCCGATGCCCACCTTGGCCACATCCGCCTGACCGTTGCTTTGTTTCTTGGTGGTCGGAACATACAAAATCTTGCGCGCCGGATCAACCGCAACCTCGCCCTGAGTAGGCAGGGTGGTCAGCAGCGATGCATCCGAGGGTGCCGGGGTTCCGGATGGGTTCGGAACCATGAAGACGCCTTCCGACCCGTCGCTGATGTACAGGTTGCCGGCCGCGTCTGTGACGACTCCCGTCACATTGGGCAGGTTGGGATCGACGCGAGTGAGGCAACTGGAGCCAGTTGGCGGCGGGCTTCCGGCGGCCAAGGCAGGGACTGGGCAGTCGGAACTCAGGGCAGTTTCCCACTCCACCCCGGCGGCTTTCGCTGTAGCAATGTCGGCAGCCACGGCCGATGCGGGAATTTGATATACGCCGGGCAAGTATTTGCCCCCGTTGGAGCCACCGTTATTTGCATCTTCAACAAAGTAGATATTGCCCTCCGGATCCGCGGCGATCGAGATAGGGCGATTCGTCATGCCATAGAGGATGCCGGTGACGTTTGTGTCATCCCCATTGCCGTTCTGCGGGACAGAGGGATTACTCCAGGCGCCTGTGATGTTCATGCTGAAGATGTAGTTCCCGTTCTGATTGCCCACGATGATGTTGTCGGGATTCGTGCTGGTGTTGGCGTTGCCGATGGCGACACCCCACGGCTGGAAGTACCACGTTCCCTTGGGGAACCCGGGGCCGGGAAAGATACTGTACTGGGCCAATGTGGGCGGAGTGGTTCCGCATTCAGCAGCCGTATTATTGGTCGGTGTCAGCACCGAAATCCCTGGCCAGGAATTCGTGGCCGCGTCGTAAAGGTAATCCTCTAAGCAGTTGTTCCAGTCGCCGCTAAAATAGATGTTGTTAGCCGGGTCGAAGAGCGCTACCGGGTTGTTGCCACCGCCGAGGCCGCCAGGGGCGACGAGCGTAATCATGGCTCCGCCGTTGGCGGGGAACAGATAAGCCGCGCCATTGGCGTAGTCCACCACCAGCCAGTCGCCGTTCGAATCGATCGCCGTCTGCTCGATTTGGCCCCATCCCTTGGGATGGGTCAGACCGGCCGGAGCACTCGCGGTCACCGCCGGCGGAGCTTGACCTATGGCTGTTCCTGTCAAGCAAAGACTAAGCAGCATCAGCGCAAATGCAATCCTGGCAAGGCGGCGCGGTGCGGTGAACGACGTGGTGGCCATGGCATTCCTCCCGAAAAGTACTCGTATCGAATCTCCGCGAGCGGCTTCTCTTCTCGCGGCTCGAGGCTTGCTTTTTTCTTCTTCGCTCTCCGGGAGCCGCCTCCAGCTCCCGGAAAGCGCGATTTTTTGCCCTGTCTTGGGCAGCCTTATTGAACCGTCAGTTGCAGCGTGTACGCCGGCGTGTTGGCCAGCGAGTTCTGCAACAAGCTCGCCGGATTGTAGCTGATGATCTTCACGCTATAGGTTCCAGTCGGCGTTTGCACCGGGGGCGCCTTCAACGGCGTTGAGTATCCCGCATTGGTGCAGGAGGTCACCGCCATGAATACGCCGGAGAGCATGACCGCCAGGCAAACCATGGTGAGGTAACGGTTGACTCTCTTGCGACCGGCGATCAGCCCCAGCAGGCCCACTCCAAAGAGCCCGGCCAAGGCCCAGGGCGCCTGCCGCGCAAGCGATGCCGTACCGCTGTTGACCGGCACATTCGTGCTGATGGTGACCACGACGGTGGAGGGCGGCGTCGTATTGGGCTGCCCTACGCCTACGGTCCCCTGGCCGGTATTGGGATAGGCGAATGTGCACTCCGCGTACTGCGGCAAGGTGGCCGAGACGCACTCCAGGCTCGGGAATCCGTTGAATCCCACCAGCGGCTCCAGGTTGAGGGTCGTCTGAACGGGCGTTCCTGCCTTGGTGGTTACCGCCGCTGGGTTGGCAGTGATCTCGATGCTGGGAGGGATGACCTGGAAGGTCGGCAGCACGATGTCCTCGCTGCTGTAGTTCTGGTCGCCGTTGTACTGCGCGGTGATCGTGTAAGTGCCTATTGGAAGGTTGACCAGCGTGAAGCTGGCGAGGCCAGTGCCGCTCAGCGAATTCTGCAGTTGCGTCGGATCGACCGGCTGTCCGTTCACCAGGAAGCTCACGGAGCCTGTCGGCGTTCCTACACTCGAGGTCACCAAGGCGGTAAACCAATTGCTCGTCGTGTACTGGACAAAATCCGTGCCCAGGTAGGATTGCACCTTCGACGGGTCCGGCGTGCAGTTTTTCGCCGTCCAGCTCAGGCAGCCCTCGCTGCCCGGAGGTCCGACGGTAAACGCCGGCGTCGCAGTACTAATCGTGAGGGTCGTTTTGACCGCGCTTCCCGCGAAACAGGAAGCGCCAGTGCACGGCGTAGGAAGCAGTTCGCCTTCGCCTCCATACGTCGCCAGGACGGGGTACGGTCCACCGGAGAGATTGGTGAAGCTGAATGTGGCCGTGGCCGTGCCGGCGGTACTGGAGGCGACCAGCGTTCCAGTCTGATCATCCTGGTTAACACCGCTGCCGGGAACCAGGAGCGTCACGCTGCCCGACGGCGTACCCGCGGCCGAGGTAACCGTCACGGTGGCCGTCTGGCACCCTGGATAGGTGGAACCGAAGCATCCCGAGCTGATGACCGGCGTGAAGCTCACTTGGATCTGTGTGGCAGGCCGAGGATCTGCGATGACAGTGGCCGAGAGCGCAAGATTCAGCCCTGAAGGCGTAGCAGGCACATTCTCGGCGTTGCTTTCGACGGTCAAGGTTGCGGTGTCGTCCGGGCTCGCAGCCGCGGCTAATATCTGCAAACCGAGATAGCACCAGTTTCCCGGCGAGACGCCGGTCGAGGAGCTGCAGGCGGGCGTGTTGAAATTGGCTGCCTGCAATATTGAGTAGTCGCTCGAGCCCGTGAAGGTGTCGCCGCCGTTGTTTGGAGAGAATGCCGCTAGCGTCAGAGGCGTATTGCCAAGGTTGTATAACCCCGCATCGACTTCGTCAGGCGAGCCTGGAGTAATCTCCGAGTAAGTGTTGTTAAAGTTAATCGTGCCGTTTATGCTCAGTTGCGCCAGGCCCGCGGTGGTGCTGGAGCCGTAATCGGCATAAACGTTCTCCGACCCGTCCAACGCCACACCGACGGGCGCGACACTGCCGGAGCCCAAGGTGCTTGCCATCAGAACCTCGCCGTTCATATCGAGGCCGGAGGACTGATAGGGTATCCAGTACAGGCCGCTGGGGCTCGTTACAAACACGGAACCTGACGGGTCGATGGCTAGTCCCGTCACCCCGGATGGCAGCTTGGTGGTGGCCGGACTGCTCGCAATCCCGCCAAACGGCATCGTGATCTCCCACAGGTTGGTTCCGTCGGCCACCCACACGTTCCCGGAGTTGTCGGTAGCGATCGCCGTCGGCCCCGTGAAGTTGGCGCTGGCTCCCAGCGTTAAGAGAGACAAGCTTTGCCGCAGAAGCGCGGACTGCGGGTTCGGTATCTCGACCACCTGCGCCTTGGTCTGATCCGCGGCAAAAACATCGCCCATGCTGTCCACGGCCAGGCTCAACTGGCTGCCCAGGCCGCTGGCAAGCACGGTCCGCTCCGTCGTCTGCAGCTTGCCCTCGATATACGGAATCTCGTAGACGTAGCCGGAGTCGCCGATAAAGAGATCGCCTGCCCCATCGACAGCCACGCCCGTAGGCCCCGAAAGGCTGCCGCCCAGGGCCTTTGTGCCCGAGGTCGCATCGGTGGTTCCGGCAGGATAGTATTCGATCGCCTTCAGGCCTTTATCCGCCACATACATGCCTCCCTGCGAATCGACCGCTACCTGCTCGGGTTCGCTCAAACCCGAGGTAGCGATGGTCGATACCGTGGGGGTAGCCACGCTGGAGATCGCCGCCCCTTGTCCGACGCCGCCCAGGAAGGCATTGCTCCCCGTGATGACGGCGCTGCCGGAGTTCAGCATCTGCACATCGCTCTCCACGGCTCCGGGCGCTGTGGTAGTGAGCTGCACAAAGAGAGAGCACCAACTGTAGTCCGTGGAGGGGTTGGTCGACGTTTCCTCGGTCGCACTGAAAGCAGGATAGGTTGTGCCTGCCGTGCAGGGCAGCACCGGAGTAGTCAAGCCCGTGTCCGGGGTCGGATTGGGGATGATCTTGAAATCGTTATTGCTCAGCCCGAAGCTAAAGCTGGCCGGGGTCGTGGCCGCGTTGAAGGTGTAGTAGACCGTCGAATAGGGCGTCAACGTCGCAGTTGCCGAAGTGGCGCCGCTGGCGCCGCCGGAAAGAAGACTCGTGGAAACCGCGAATTGAGTGCTGCTCAGGGAGCTTTCCTGCACGAAAAAGCCGAGGCCGTTGAGCGGATAGAGGGGATCGCTCGAATTCGGCGCCGAGATCGTCACCACCTGGTCTTCCGTGAAGGAATTGTTTGCGGTCAGGTCCAGCGTGCCGCCCGCTGCCGGCACCGAGTAGGCCGTAATTGCCACTGGGGTTGAGCCACCCGCCGCCCCCGAGGCCAGGTTGGACGTCCCGGGCTTCCATATGGCGACGGCTTTTACCAGGCACGTAGCTTCGATGGTCTGGGCGCTCGTGGTGTCGCAAGTCGAAGCCGCCGTCCCGGTAGGCGCCCAGTTGTTCGTGGTGCCCCCCAGCGCGATCCACAGGAATCCCCTGGGATCGACCAAGGGCTCATGCCCCCCGGTAACCGGCGAAACCATCACCGTATCGTCCCAGTTTAGGCTGGGACTGGTGGGGGTTCCCTCGTTGGGAATCATAAACACGCCGTCTACATATCCGGCGTAGCTGGCGTTATTGACGCTGCCAAAGTACAGGTTGCCTTGCGCGTCGAAAGCAATTCCTCCGATGCCGGTAAAGTTGGCCGACGACCCGGTCGTCCCGCTAATCGGCGGCGACAGAGTCGCCTCGGAGCCGCTTCCACTGGCCACAAGACCGGTTACGCCGGCGGGAACTTCGAGAATTCCCGGAACTCTCTCCTTCACCGGAGTGGGATAGATATTCTCGACAAAGTAGAGGTTGCCAGCATGGTCAACGGTGATGGAGGCCGCGAAATCCTGCAAATTAGTAATGACAGGTGTCAGGTTGGTGATGGCGCCTGTCGACACGTTCACGGTGAGCTCATAGATCGCGTCGCCTCCGGCAGCGCCGGAGGTGCTGAAGAACATCGTATTGGTCGTGCAGGAACCGCTGCAGGGGACGATAAAGAGCTCCTGCGGGTTGAGCACCACGGAGTTGCCTCCCGACGTGATTGTAGGAGGGCCAAAGACGGCGGCTTTCTGGAAGTTCCAGGAGTTCGAGGCCGCATCGTACGGCACCACGCAGAACGCCGCAATGGAGCTGTAGCGGTTGCCGATGTAAAGGTTGTTGGCGGAGTCGACCGCGATACCTGCGTTATAGTAATCTCCCGCGGCATCCAGGGTCGTGCAGCTGTTTGCCCCTGAACTTTGCCCTCCCGGCCCCACAACCAACGAAGGCTCCGACGCGCCGGGCGCGAGCTGATAGAGGTTGCCCAGGGCTGAATCTAAGAACAGGATATTGCCGCTGGGCGCGATTCTCATCGAGTAGATCTGGCCCCATGCACCCGTCGCGCCGTGGTTGAAAGGGATGACCGAGCCGCTGAGTACCGGAGGCGGGTTCCCGGGCGTGATCGTAATCGGCAACTGAGCCATGGCCGCGCTCGCTGGCAGCAGACCGGCAATCAGAACCAGGCACGCGATCCGTGCGACGCGACGAAAAACGATAGAAGACTCGATGTTCATACCTTGCCTCCCCAACTTCACTCCAACCTGCCTTTACAAGCGGCTTGCCTGCCGGCCGTTTCCCACGGATTCGCCAGGCACCGCCCTCTTATGAACCACTCGCCGGTTCTGCGCTCGGCAGCCTGCGGCGCCAACGCAGAGGCCTGCTCGGAAAAACCTTAGAACGAATACTTCGCCTCAACTTCCACCAGCCGGTTCCCGACCTTGATGTTCGCCACGCCGAAGTCGGGGTACACCATCACATTGCTGGTGAGCGCCTGACCCACCGTTGCCTGCTGGAAACTCAGGTTCAGGTTGTTGGTGTTCTGCTGGTTAAAGCTAACCAATGGATGGTTGAACACATTGAAAGCCGCCATCCGCAGCTGCAGATTCTGCCCCCCGCGTACCGAGAAGTTCTTCAGCAACGTCACATCGTGGTCGAGGTACGCCGGTCCGTGCATGTAGGGCAGACGAAACACCCCGTTGGTGGCCGGCTCCGGCAGCCCGAAGGCCAGCGGATTGATGAACTGATGGGTCTTCAGCCCGCTCTTCGGATTTCCGGGCAGCGTCGGCATCAATTCCACGTCGGGCGTGCCCAGCCAGACTGTCGGATTCATATTCGTCGTGCAGTAGTTGGTGCCGTTGATGGCCGGAACGTGCCAGACGTATTCGCAATTGACCGTCTGACTTTCGCTGGGAAGGGACTGGTCTGGATACGGGACACCCACCGGCTGAACCCCGCCGTAGCCGAAGCCGAAATTCTCGTTGAATTCCGACGCGATCGGGAATCCGCTGCTCACGGTCGAGATTCCCGAAACCTGCCATCCATTGATGAGCTCGGAGGCCAGCAATGCCGAGCCCTTGTAACGCTTCCCAAGGTCAAGCAAATAGTGGATGTTGAACGTCTGCGTGCGGTCGTACGGCACCGGATTGTAGTCGTTGCGCAGATGGACCGGGTCGACGATGTTGTTGGCCCAGGTCGCCGCGGTAGCCAGGTTCTTGGCGAAGGTATAGTTGGCGCCAAAGGTCACCATGCCCGCCTGCTTGTTCCACTGCGCCTGCAAGCTGTTGTAGTTCGAATAGAAGTCATGCTTCAGCGCGTAGACGTGCTGGTAGAACGGGTAAGGACGGAAGAAGTCCTGCTCCTGGGTGTCAAACCCGCCAATGCCGCCCCCTCCGTAATTGGGGTTTGTCACCGCGAGCATATTCAACCAGTCCGGATTCGAGCCGGCGACGGGTAGTACTTGAAGCAGGCTGTCCGGAAAGGCCGTGCCAACCATGTACGGGTTATTATTTTTTGGGCAGCCGGTCTCGATACCGCAAATAACGTTGATGTCCGACGCCTCGTTGTAGCTGCTGCCGTTGTAGGAGCCGAGATTGACGTTGCGGCTGCCTACAAGGGCGATCTGCGCGATCGAGTTCCAGGGCATGCGCTCGTCGACGGAGAGGCTGTATTGGTAGTAAACCGGGCGAACCGTATCCGACGGCGTGAGCGTATAGGCGTTGATGTCGGGAGGATTGAGGGGAGACTCGCTGTCGATCTGACTGAAGGTCAGAGGTCCTACGAGCCGGCTGTCTTTGTAATCCTGAGCCGTGGCCGCTGCCAGGGCATAGGGATTGAACTGTTCCTCATTCCGGTAGATGCCCCAGCCGCCGCGTACGATCGTCTTCCCCTTGCCGAAGAGATCCCAGGATGCGCCCACGCGGGGAGTAAAGTAGATCGTCGGCGGCGCACTCACGGAATTCGATACGCCCGACTTCTGCGAATACCAGGTGATGCCCGGCATGTTGGCGCCGGAACAATCGCGCGTGTAGCCGCCGCACTCCGTGTTGTAAAGGCTGTCGGAGAACGTCGCCAGGCCGTTGTTATGCTTGTCCGTCCACGGACCGAGGTGCTCGATGCGCGCTCCCAAAACCACCGACAGGCGATGAATCCTCCAGGTGTCGTTCACATAACCGGCCACGGTCATGTAACGCATGTCGACGAGCGGCGCAAAATTCGTCTGGTCAAAAGAATCCGCGTAACCCTCGTACATCATGGCCGTGGGATTGTAGCAGCTTCCCAGGTAATTGACTCCCGAGTTGCGCAGCGTGCCCTCGATGCTGGGATTCTGGCAGCCGGCGTAGGGCGCGGTGTTCGTAGCGGAGTACTCGAAGTAGCCGTTGCCGGGATTGAACGTGTATTCGCCCTGCGGATCGGCATGCGAAGGATCGGCAACGCCATTGTACGTCCCCGTCTCCCAGTAGGCGCCGAATTGCAGGAAGTGGCTCCTCAACTGCCAGCTCAAATCGTCCTGGACAATGGGGTCGACCTTCTTGGTATGTACCCGGTTGTTATAGAACCCTCCCGGCATGAGCAGGAAGGGATAGCCGACGCCGTTATTGCCGCCGACCGCGGGGATCGAGAGATCGCCGGTGTTCTTGTACATGCCCAGATAATCGAAGTTGTTGCCGATGCTGTAAGGGCAGGTTCCCGCTGCGCGCTCCGACACGTCGCTACAGTTGTAATAGCTCATGTCGTAGCGGTCCACCCCCCGAGGGTTGCCCATCTTGCCGGGCAGGCTCACGAAGGACAGGGCGGCGGCAAAATCGTTGCTCATAGCAGAGCCGAGGGTGTGCGAGTAGCGGGCCGAGAGAATGCTCGATATATCGCCCGTGGTGATATCGCCGGGATAGGGTACGGCAGCCTGAGGGAAAGACTGGTTCAGAGCCACCGGATCCTGCGCGATTTGCTTTTGCAGCCCGTACACCAGGAACAGGCTGCTTTTCTCGTTGATGTTGTAATTCAGCGTGGCCTTGAATTGCTGTCCGTTCTGGGTCTCTATGATTTGTTGAATATAGTTGTAGCCAAAGGGATTGGCGAAGGGATCGGCATTGGGCAGCGGGAACCAGTTCACCAGCGCTTCGCCGGAGGAATTGGCATACGGCTGGGCATTGTAGTTGGTCACTGCCGTTCCGTTGGGGAGAAAGTTGTCAGAGTTGCACATCGCTTGAATGGAGTTGGGATTGGCGGCGCCGTCGGGGCGCGGACCGCATAGTTCGGCGCTGAGCGACGCGGGGCTGAAATCCCCCTGCCGTTCCGCCATGGTGGGCACCCAGCTCGAGATGGCCTCCTGATTGGCCTCAAAGCTCTGGTTGTAGTATTCGTACCCGGCAAAGAAGAACAGCTTCGGGTGGCTGCGGCTGAACAGCGGCAGGGGGCCGCTTAACTGAGCGCCGGGGTAGTAGTAGGACCCCGCCGGCCGCGACTGGCGCAGGTAGTTGTCGTACCAGTCGTTGGAGTTGAGATCCGTATTCCTGGCGGCGAAGTAGGCCTCGCCGTGAAATTTGGAGGCGCCCTGCTTGCTTTCCGCGCTGATCACCGCCGGCCCTTTGGAGTAAGCGGCGCCGAAAGAAGAGTTCGTCGCCTTCACCGAGTCCACCATCTCGATGTTGATTTGCTGCACCGAGCCCGAGTTGGTGGCAATATCGGTAAGCGAGACGCCATCCGTGACAATGGCGATGCCGGTTACGCCCGCGCCATTGGCGGAGAAAGCGCCCGTGGGGCCGCTCAGGCCCACCACCGCCGAATTGTATCCCGGCCGGTTGAAGAGGCCCTGGTCGCCCGTGGACAGCGCGTAGCCAGGCAACATGCGGACCAGCTCGGTCGCATCGCGGCCCACCACGCTGAGCGTGTTCAACTCGTCGGAGTTGATGATGTCGCTTTGCTCGGCAGTATCCAGAGCGGCGATTCCGGTTTCGCTCTTGGCCTCGACCGTCACTTCGGCGGTGGCCGCGCCCACCTTCATCCGGATTTCATTATTAAAGCCGAGCTGATCGCCCGCGTGCACCTGAAAAGGCTGAGTCTTCCACGGCTCGAAGCCCGTGGCTGTCACCTCAAAGCTGTACGTCGCGGGAGTGAGGCCCGCGAACGCGAACGCTCCTGCGGCATTACTGGTGGTGGAGCTCTGGGCCCCATTCGCCAGGTTAGTCAAGACGACGACAGCTTTCGGAATGACGGCGCCGGTCGTATCTTCGACGACGCCAGTCACGTTGCCTGTTGCCTGCCCGTAAAGCGCCGATTGCGCTACCAAAAACAATGCTAGCGTTACCAGCAACGAGGCTGTTGGCCTTATCCGTGAAAAGAACCTCATGGTAGTTCCCCCGTCGGCTACGTTCCTTTGGTCCGATCTGCACCCGGTCCGCAGTCCTCACACAGTCCTTAAGATGCTTACTCAAGAGCGGTTGTACGGACGGTGTCCCCGTCGTCCGCCAGACGCCACGATTGTACCGTGAAACCCACACGGCGGTTGGCCAGCAGGCTGCACCCTCCGCATAAGCTCTTCATCCTTTGAGCGATAGAACACAGATTATCATTCTGCATTTGATGACAGTTTCTATTCTGCATTTGATGACACGTGATTCTCACTCTAGCGGCTCGATTCTGTCAAGAGAATTTTTCTGCACTCGTCGAAGAAAAATAATCATGCGAAAATCGCGTTTTCTGGGCTGCAGATGCCCCCGCTTGGCCCGCGCGTTCTCGATTCGCGACACCAGCAAGCCCGCTCCCTGCGCTTGTTCGCTGCATTCGTATCCCGCTCCTCAATGTACGGCAGTGCTTCTCGGAGTTTGTGGGCTCCCTGCTTCGTATAAAGTCCTCCGCCGGCTTTTCCGGCCCGCCGCGCATGAAACGCGATCGCCTTCCGGCGCCCGCCCAGCTCCGCTAACCCCGCCTCCGCCGCTGTTTCCTTCTAGTTCGGGATCACGAAGAGCGTGATGGACTGGGCCGGGAAAGTATAGCTCATCGTGCTTGTGGTTCCGCTCCCGGTGGGCGGAGTCACGCTCACAGCCGCCTGCTGGACAATGGCGTTCAGGTTGGCGCTCGAGTACTGATAAACCTGCGCGCTGGTGCCGCTGGCCACGGTCAAGTTCTTGAGGTTGATGGTTGAGGTCAGGGAACCGTAAGTCTTGTTGATGACCATCACGGTGATAGCGTTATCGGAGCTTCGCTGGGCGCCGTAGACCGCGAGCTGGCTTTCGCCATCGCCGCCGCCGGATGCCGCGCTGCTCGCGTCGAGATACGTGTTGCCGAACATCGCGTCGTTGCCGTCGTAGTTGCGGTACATCGCGAAGGCGTAGTTCACGGGGTTCTGCGCAACGGAGTCGATCTCGTTATTGGGTCCCGACGGCCACAGCGCGCCCATGCCCAGGCCCTCGCGCCCGAAGATGCCCAGAATGTCTGCCTCGACCACCGCGCCGTTGATCGCTTCCATGCCACCAAAGTTATACTCGTCGATGGCCGTTTGCGTGCCGGGGTAGTCGCTGTTCACCCACGATTCGAGCATCGGGATCAGTTCCGGCGCCTGCGCCGGCACGGTGCAGCTCAAGGAACTCGGGTCCGTGGAGTAATTCGGCTGCGGGTAATTGTTGCTGGGATCGGTGTAGGTCGGATCCCAGAAGACGCGCGTCCCGGTCATGCGCGCCTCCTGCTCCTGGGTGTCGCCTGCGGTCGTGAAGGCGACAGAGTTACCGCTGCCTGACGGATAGTCGGGCGCGAAATAGCCGTGAATGTCCACATAATCGAGCAGCCGGATGTTGTACTGCTGCGAATAGCTCTTGAATTGCTGCAGGTAGTACTCGATCAACGGCACGCCGCCGTGCGCTGCGCGCTCGGTCGGGTTGCTCCACGGCTGGTAACAGGGGCCCGTGTTCCAGCCTTGCTCGATGTCCTTCTTGGAATAGAAGTACGCCCACCAGTAGTCGATCACTGGTCCGCTGACCAGCGCCGTGGGGTCGGCGGTCTTGATCGCCAGCGCCGTCCCGATCCCGTTGTTGGTGACTTCGTCGTAGGTGAACGGAACGGGATGCACGTCGCGATGCACGGCATCCCACCACGGAGGCTCGTTGTCCAGATCCCACATGGCCACGCCTTTGCCGCTCGTACCGTTGCCGTAGCCGGTCACAATCGAGTTCACCCAGCCGCCGGACCATGTGGCGTCAGCCCACGCGGTTGTCACCGAGCCGGGTGCGGGAGCGGTGGCGATGCTCGGCGGAGTTTCCTGAATGCTGGTAATGGCGGCGATGGTGTTGTTGCCGTAGAGGTTACAGCCGCCGGAGCTCGTGCATCCCTCGGAGCCGTCGGCATAGATGCCGTTGCCGCAGCCGTTGACGTAGCTTTCCTGGCCTGGGTACGCCGACTCGGTGAAGCTGCACGTATACGAGCCGTTGCTGACCCACCCGAGAACCGGCGCCGTGCCCAGCGCCGCTGCGCCGGTCGCATCCACGGCCGGGAAGAACTGCGTGAAGTTCTCGCCGCTGGCGGGGTTGGGGAACATGAAGGCCGCGCCGTTGCCGTTGAGGAAGTAATAGTCGCTGGCGGAGTTGGTCCACCCGTTCTGGTAGTTGTAGCGCGAGGTGTCGTCGCCGCCCCAGCGCAGGATCCCAAAATTTGCTGTCTTCTCCGTAGCCGCGTCCAGCAGGTATGCGTTCATTCCGTACACGTACGGATTGATCGTGTGCGGATTCTCGCTACTGTTGTTGGGCGTGTTCACGTCCACGGCAAGAGTTGGCCCCGCCGTCGCGGCCGGCGGATTCAGGGTCACGGTCGCGCTGCCGCTGATCGAGGTGTCCTCGGTGCTTGTCGCCGTCACCGTCACCTTCGCCGGCGCCGGATAAGGCGTGTTGTAGAGCGCCGTGGTGGTTGTGGTTGAGGCAAAGTCGCCCTCCCTCAGGCTGCCGCACGAAGTGCAACTCAGCGTCCATGTCACGGCGTGGCTGTAGCTGCCGGTGCCATTCACGGTGGCCGTGAACTGCTGCTGGGTCCCAATCGTAGCGCTCGCCGGCGACACGGTGATGGAAGTAATTCCCGTCTGGTTGTAGGCCGCTGTCACAGTGGTGGGGGCGTTCACCGTCACGCTGCAGATGCTTCCACTGGTTCCGCTCGTGGATGTGCACCCGCTCCATGAGACGAAGGAAAGACTGCTGCCCGAGACAACGGCATTGAGCGCCGCGGTAAGCGTGATCTGCGTCCCGCCGTTATAGGTCAGCGCGAACGGCGTGGCTCCGTTGCTCTTGGAGTTGTTGTCGGCCGGGAAGGCAGAGATGCTGATGCCGCTGGAGGGTGCGGCGGAATCGACGGTCAATATATAGGTGACAGGACCGGTCACCGTCACCGAGCCCGTTCCCGTTGCGCTGGCATATGGTGACGGAGTTTTTGCGTCCGGCACGTACGTGGCTGTCAGCGTATCGGTCCCGGCCGTAAGCAAGCTGGCAAGAACGGCGAACTGCACGCTGCCGCCACTCAGCGCGACCGCGCCTGAGTTGTAGCTGCCGCCCGAGAGCGTCACCGAGCCGGTGGGCGTTGGATTTCCGCTGCCCCCGCTCACCGTCACCGTCACCATCGTGCCCTGCGAAGTGCTAATGCTCGACGGGACCGGCGAGACCGTCACCGAAGGCGTAATCAGCGTGGGAGCGGAAACTGTCACCGAGCCCGTGCCCGATGCGCCGTTATAGATGGAGGAGCTGTTGGCGTCGGGCGTGTACTTGGCGGTCAGCGTGTTCGACCCGGTGGCGAGCGAGCCGGCGGGCACGACGATCTGCGCGCTGCCGCCGCTCAGCGTGACCGCGCCTGAGCTATAGCTGCCGCTGGTCAATGTCACCGTGCCGGTCGCCGTGCCGTCGCTTCCGCTCACGGCGACCGTCACCGTTGTGCTCAGCGCGGTAGTGATGCTCGACGGGCTTGCCGACACCGTCACCGTCGGCGTTGTCGTTGCCGTCACCATCACCGTACCGGTCCCAGATGAGCTGTTATAGGTCGACGAACTGTTCGAGTCCGGCGTGTAGCTGGCCGCCAGCGCATCGATGCCCGCCGCCAGCATCCCGGCGGCAATCGTGAACTGCGCGCTCCCCCCGCTCAACGTTCCGGAGCCCAGGCTCGTACCGCCGCTGGAGAGCGTCACGGTTCCGGTCGGCGTCCCGCTCTCGCCGCTCACCGTCACCGTCACCGTCGTGCTTTCAAACGTCGTGATGCTCGACGGACTTGCTGAAACCGTCACCGCCGGCGTTAACGTCGTCCCGCGGCCTCCGCCCGTGCTCACGGAGTTGGTCGTTCCTCCGCACGCCGTCAAGCAAAGGCATACCGGGATGCTCAACCAAAATGCCGCGTGCCGCCCCGCATTGCGCATCGTCGCCGAAACCTTTTTCTTCATCGCCTTCATCGGCATCGGGTTATGTTTCCTTTGCCTTCGCCGAATCGATTGCCCTTGCTTCGGCTGGAACAGGCGTCAGCCATCCTATCACGCCGCCGCGTCCTCGTGACCGAAGGCCCCTGCGCTCCTATTGCTCCATCTCGCGTTTCCCTGAAGTGCCGCAAGGGCCTGCCGCACGCACTCCCGGAGGGCAGCCCCGCTGGTGGAAACCGGCTCCCGTGCCATCTTTTTTGGCGTGCGCGGAACGCGCCTTTCCCATCTCCCTCATACGCCTTATTCAGAGTTTTTTACTTGACAGGGGGGAATTTGCTCGATTACGGTGTATCGTTACCAAATTGGTACATTAAATCCGCACGAAACTCAAAGGATAATCATCTGCCGGTGTGCGTGCGGAAGGTTGCCGGGGCGAAGTTTACTTTTGCAGGTATTTTCTGTGGCTGTTTCGGCTCGATCTTTCCGAGGAAGGTAAGGCCAGGTGGAAGTGATAGATTTCGCTCTCTATCCGGTCGCTATTCATGGATGCCCAGGCATGAGCATTGGTTCGGGTAAAGAGGCTTGGCCAGGCGATGAAACGCGAGGGCGTCCGGGATGAGGTTTCTCGGCGAGCGTCGAAGCCCGAAAAAAGTTTAAGTCTGACTTGAGAGCGGGGGCGATGGCCGGCGAGAGGGACAATGGCGCTTCGAGCAGCACGCGCCGCGAGCCTGAAGCAGGCGGCGCCCCATAGGGAACCAAAGGAACCGTAACTGATTTTCGAATTCAACGGGCACCAGAATCGGAGAAGACCAGTATGCAAACGATCTTTTTGAACAAATTGACGAGTCCAGTGCGGTTCTTCGCGGCGGGAACATGCGCAGTTCTGTTCGTCGCCCTAACCCTTTGCCTGAGCGCAGTTCCAGCGAGAGCCAGCGACCCTTACGCCCCACCCATCGCGGTGACCGGCCCGAGCGTGCTCATCGGCAGTATGCATTACAGCGGCGCCGGCGGCGGCTGGTTCAGCGGTCAGGCGCCCTTGGGCGGCACCTTCGTCGTGGGCGCGAACGGCTACGTGATTTACGGCGCAGGCTACGGCACCGGCGTGTGGCAGAGCACTCCGGGCGGGACGCAATCCGGCCTCGCTCCCAATTACGGGAACAGCAATGCGGCCGGAATCGACCAATATGGCAACGTGTATGTCGCGCGCGACTACGGCCCGAGCATTATCAAGATTCCATACAACGCCTCGACCGGCCAGTATGCGGGATTTACCACGACTCCATCGACCAACTGCTCGGGCGGCACCGCGGATACCCAGGCGTGCGTCTTCGCTTCGGGCAGCCAGTCGCTGTTCTCCGGTGAAAATGGCGGGTTCTCCTCTCTGCTCTTCGACGGGCAGGGCAACTTTTTCTTTGCCACCGATACTACCCCTGCGAACAACAAGAACACGATTTACGAGTGCGCCGCGGCCAGCCTGCCGGCTTGCAGCTCTCCCCAGGTGATTTACGCCGACACGTATGCCGCGCTTGGCGGCGTGGCCGTTGACCCGTGGGGCAACCTGTTCTTCTCCGATGGCCAGGGCAACAGCAGCGGAAACAACACCTACGTGGAGGAACTGGCGCTTTCTGGCGGTCATTATGCGTCAACTCCAACGGCAGTCACGACGTACAACAGCGCCGCCAACTACAACGGGATCGCCGGCGTGGCCATCAGCAGCGTGGGCACCGTTTACTTTTCTATTCCGAACGACGGCATCTATGCGATTCCGAACTCTTCTTCGGGTCCGAACGCCGCGAGCATTTACAGGGTGTCGGGCGAGGGCGGCAAAGGCCTGACCATCGACCAGTCCGGCAACCTCTACCAGGTGAACTATAGCAACTCCCTTGGCAACGACGGCGTTTTCATCACGCCGATGGGCAGTATCAATCTTGGCGCCTCGACGGTGGGAGCCGCCTCGGCAACGGCGCCCACGGTTACGGTCATTGACAGCGCTGCCAATTGCACCACGGCGCCCACTTTGACCTATACCGACAGCGAAGGCGGAGTCACGACGACCGAATTCACGACCGCGGCCTCCGCGCTCACTTGCGCTACCTCTGTGAACGCAGGCCAGGGAACCTTCAGCCCTGCGCTGGCGTCCACGGGCGCGGTCTTTACACCGACCCTCAGCTTCACCCCGGCGAAGGTGGGCAACCGTAACGCATCGCTTATCATCGCGGACTCCACCAACAACGTCAGCGGAACCGCGGCATTGGCGGGGATTGGCCAGGGCGCGATGGGCACCGTCGATCCCGGCGTTCTCACCACTTTCACCAATGGACTCACCGCTCCGGCTTCCGTCGTAGCCGATCCGGCAGGCAACGTGTATGTGGCCGACAGCACCGCGGGCAAAGTCTTCGAGTTCCCCGCAGGATCGACAGCATCGACATCGCCGACCACGGTAGCCTCAGGGTTTACAGCGCCTATCGCGTTGACCTTTGACGCCAACGGCGATCTGTTTGTCGCCGACAATGGCGTGCCCGATATCGTTGAAATTCCCAACACGGGCACTTCCGGCGCATTTGTCGCCGGAACCAAGCGGACGATCGTCAGCTCTTCCTTCACTTTCGGCGGCAAGCCGTTGGCAAGCGCGCTTCATCTGGCCGTAGGACCCAATGGCACGTTGTACATCTCCGATGGGGCAAATTCCCGCGTCGTGGCCTACAATCTCGTCACCGGCCAGGGCGGCATAACCCTGGCTCAAGCAACCATCGAAGGCCTCTCCTCCCCGGCTGGCGTGGAGAGCCCGGAGGGGCTTGCCGTGGATGCCTCCGGCAACCTGTACATTGCGGACTCAGTCCTGGATGAGATTTTCGAGGTCTCCAGCGTCGGCGTGGTGACCACCGTGACGCCTCCCGACGTGACCAACCCCGTCGGCCTGGCGGTGGACGCTTCCGGCAGCTTGATCGTCTCCGACAGCGCGAGCGACAGCGCGAGCGGCGCCAACGTTGTCCGCATTCCCAGTTACAACACTGAGACCAACACCCCGGGGCTGACCCCATCCCAGGCGATCGTCATCGCAACCATCAATCCGATCACGAACTCGCTGTGGATGGACTGGGCGGGCGACCTGTACGTGGCGAGCGTTAGCGGCAAAACAGCCAACGTCATCATGCGCAACCAGACCTCCGGCGCCGCGATCAATCTCGGCGCCGTGGCGGACGGCGCGACCGGCGCCGGCACTGTCTACCTGGAGAACGCCGGCAACGCAGAGGCGTCTCTGGCCACTCCCGACGTGGCGCAATCCATGAGCACGGCGTTTACGCTGCTGCCGGCAACGGCCAACTCCTGCACGGCCGGGACCAGCGGACCTGGCGGATCCTGGTGCGCATTCACGGCCCAGTTCGCGCCAACTGTAGGAACCGCGGTCGGAAGTTATAGCGGCACCGCGGATATCCTTGTGACCACCCCATCGGTGTCAATCCCGGTGCTCATGTCCGGCAACGCATTGGCATCGGCCGCTCAAACGAACACCATTACCTGGACCCCGCCGGTCACGGGCTACATAGGCCAGCTGATCAACCTGTCGGCCACGTCAACCGCCGGCTATCCGGTTACCTTCACCTCCACCACGCCCAGCTATTGCACGGTGGCGGGCAGCACCACCTCCGGCTTCACCGCCACCTTCGTCGGTGCTGGCGCCTGCAGCATTACCGCCAGCCTGCCGCAATGCACCAACACTTGCCAGGGCGCCGGCAGCCTAAGCAGCACACTGTACGCGGCGGCGACGCCGGTGGTGAAATCCATCGCCATCAGCGACATCACCGCAACCGGGGTACCCACGCTGATCATGAACCAGTTCTCGTGGATCTACCCCTCTAACAGCTTTACTGACGGCCAGACTCCGCAGGGCGGCAGCTTTGCCATCACCCAGGATGGCGAGTTCGTGGTGGGCACCACCTACAACAACCTCGTCCTCTTTATCAACGCGCAGACCGGCCTCTTGATCGCGAACGGCACAAATCCTGCGAGCGGCGTGAAGTTCAACGGTCCCGGCGGGATCGCCATCGACAGCAACAATAATCTTTACTTCGCGCACCTCTACAACAATGTCATCTACAAGTTGCCGTATTTAGGGAGCGGCACATACGCCATGCTGACCGACGGCCCGACTCCTGCGCCGCCGGCTTGCAAGGGCGGCGCCGCGGACACGGCAGAGTGCGTCTTTGTCACCTACCCCTCCACCCCCACGCCCCCGAACAGCGGCGGCCTGAAGGCCATCGCCTTCGACCCCTCCGGCAACTTCTACATGGTCTCGGAGCCAAGCACGTCGGGCTCGGGCCAGAGCTACATCTACGAGTGCAACTCGAGTTGCCAGCCCAATGGCACCGGAACAGTACTTTACTCCGACTCGAATGGAGTCAGTCAGATTTCCTTCGATCCTTGGGGCAACCTGTTCTTCACCGACGCAAACTACTTAGAAGCAGGCTCAAGTAACGAAGGCAACTCGGGAGCGTCGAGTTCGGGTCTGTACGAAATTCCCAAGGCGGGTGTGGCAGCGCCGCCCTTTACCGGAACCCCAACCCCGTTGCAGACGTTCACCAACACCGGCACGCCAGGGGGCTACGACGATATGCTGGCCAGCGTCGCGGTCAACCCAACCACAGGCACCATTTACTACGGCGTTCTGTACGACGGCGCCTTCGCCATTCCCAACACCCAAACCGGCGGTCCGGTTGCGACAAGCCAGTACGCCGTATCGAACCAGGGTGCAAAGGCGCTCATCTTCGATACGCACAGCAACCTCTACCTGATGGCCAATGGCAGCGGCACGGATATTGCCGGGAACGCTTTCAGCGGCAAAGACGCTGCCGGAGTCATCGCGCTCGGCACCCTGACGGTACCCAGCGCGCAGTACCTCGGCGCATCCACCAGCGCTCCGGCGAACGTCGTGGACAACGCCTTCTCGTGCAGCACGGCCGCGAACCTGGTCTTCGTGCCCACCAACGCGGACTTCTCCGCCGTCCAAGACACCCCCTGCAGCTCGTTTGGGATCGGCGACGCCACGTTGGAATACCCGGTGGATGGCGCCTCCAGCTATCCCGCCACCATCACCTTCGACCCCCTCAACCCCGGCGCTCAAACCACAACCTTGACCGTGAGCGACACCACCAACGGCGGCGTGGGCTCTGCGACCGTAAGCAGCTTTGCCGAGACCACGCCGCAGACCGTCACCTTCACGGCGCCCACCACCACCACCTATACCTATGCGGCCCCGCCCAGCCCGGTCACTATCACGCTGACCGTGGCTAACGGCGGGTCGAACTTCCCGGCCATCTTCAGCGTCGACGCCTCGAGCACCGGCGCTGGAACCTTCTCCAACGGCCTCACTACGATGACCGGCGTCGTGACTGGCGCCGACACATCGGTCGTGTTCACGGTGACGCAGGCAGGCACGATTAAAATCGACGCCTACGAGCCGGCTGGGTTGGCGAGCAACCATATCTATTACAGCCTGTCGAACACGGCGCAGTTGGCCCTCACCATCAACCAGGCTTCGCAAACCATCACCTTCACGCCGATTGTCCAATCCACGTACACCTACGCTCCCGCGCCGAACCAGGTGACGGTCCAGCTGAGCGCTACGGGCGGCGCCACGGGTAATCCCGTCGAGTTCAGCATCGACCCGAGCAGCACCGGCACCGGAACCATCACCACTTCGACGCAGGTAGGAACTGCTTCGCTGGCGACACTGACGGTGACCGGAGCCGGCAGCATCATCATCGACGCCAGCCAGGCAGGAAATGTGGACTACTCAGCCGGCAGCCTGACGGATGCGCAAACCCTCACCATCAACCAGGCGGCTCAGACCATCACCCTCGTCCCGCAGACGCAACCCATCCACTTCATTGCGGCATCGCCGGGAATCGCTGGCGGCATCACGGTCCAGGTCTCGGCAGTCGGCGGCGGATCGGATAATCCCATCACCTTCACCCTGGATGCTTCCAGCACCATCATGGGAACCTTCGGCGCCAGCACGGTCAACGGAGCCACCTCCACGGCCACACTCACCATTCCGCTTCAGGGCAGCGTCGTCTCGGGCACCATCGTGATCGACGCCACGCAGGCCCAAAGCACCGACTACGCGGCAGTGACCGATACGCCTCTGGGGTCGATCAACATCCTGGCCCCGCTGGCCCTGCAACTCATCACCTTCAACAATCCGGGAACCCAGGTTGTGGCCACGCCGCTGACGCTCGCGGCCACAGCCAGCTCCAACCTGCCGGTCAGCTACATCTCCACCACCACCTCGGTGTGCAAGGTCGTCGGCGCGGCGGTTACTTTCGCCTCCGAAACCTCTGCCAGCAGTTGCACCATCGTGGCTTCGCAGCTTGGCGATAACATCACCTGGGCCGCGGCTCCTTCGGTGACGCAGAGCTTCACCGTCAATCCCACGGGCCAGAACCCCAACTTCAGCCTGAACCTCTCGCTCGCCACGTTGACGATTGTGCCCGGAACCTCCGGCTTGACGCAGTTGACCGTCACCTCTTCGGACAACTTCACCGGCTCGCTGGCGCTTACCTGCAGCGGATTGCCCTCGGGCTATACCTGCACCTTCAACCCCAACCCAATCACCATCGCCGAAGGCGGCACAGCAACCACGACGATCACCGTGACTCCGCCCACGACCGCTGCCATGGTTCGCCACGACTCGCGGTCGCTGGTCCCCGTCACCGCCCTCGGAGTCGCGCTCTGCTTCCTCGGTTTCAGGAAGCGCTCGCGGCTGCAACTGCTCCTGGTCCTGGCGCTCGGCTTGACGGCCCTGGGCGCCCTCTCGGCCTGCGGCGGTACGGCCTCTACTACTTCTTCAACCACATCCACTACCTCAACCGCTACCATCACGGTCACGGCTTCGGGATTGGGAGGGGCATCGAGCTCGGTAAAGCAGAGCACGACGTTGACCGTCATCGCCGAGTAGAACCATGCATCCAACCTGCATAACAAACGGGCCCCTCCACAATCGATCGTGGAGGGGCCCGTGGTATTTGCGCGCTGTCCTAACCGGGATATCTCACAGGCGGATTGTCGATTTGGGTGAGTCGGGAAGAAGGAAATAGCTGGAAAGGCCGTCTTTTCTGTGTCATAACTACGTTATCGATACGGGTTATGGCCGAGGAAAGGGCGGCCTTTCTTATGACAGAGTGTAATCAAGAAGTCTTCTCGTTTGCATC
>PLSB01000026.1 GCA_003165005.1 Acidobacteriaceae bacterium
TCGGCGAGGCCGAGAGCCTGATTGCCGATCTGGCGCGGGGGCTGGAAGAGGGAACGGCACGGCCCGTCTACCAGGCCGGCGAACGGCCGGAGATGGCGGCCAGCCCGCTGCCCGACTTGAGCCTGATCAAGATGAAGCGCTACTCGACCATGACCGTGCAATACTCGCGCGGCTGCCCNNTGCGAGTTCTGCGACATTATCGAGATCTACGGGCGGCGCCCACGCACCAAAGCCGTGGCCCAGGTGCTGGCCGAGCTGGAGCAGTTGCGCGCCGCGGGCTGGCGCGAAGCGGTGTTCATCGTCGACGACAACTTCATCGGCAACAAGGCGCGAGCCAAGGAGCTGCTGCGTGCGCTCGTCGAGTGGCGCTCGCAGATCCGGGCGGGTTTTGAATTCATTACTGAAGCCTCACTGAACCTGGCGGACGACCCGGAGCTGATGCAGTTGATGAAGGACGCCGGCTTTAAATCCGTCTTCCTGGGCATTGAGACTCCGGACGAGTCGGGCCTGATTGCCAGCAACAAGCTGCAGAACACGCGGCGCAGTTTGCTGGAGAGCGTGGCCAGGATCCAAAGCTACGGCATCGAGGTGATGGGCGGCTTCATCCTGGGCTTCGACACCGATAAAGAAGACATCTTCGACCGCATGGTCGAGTTCATCGAGAAGAGCGCCATCCCCATCGCCATGGTGGGGCTGCTGCAGGCTATGCCGGGGACGCAACTCTTCCGGCGGCTGCGCAGCGAGGGCCGGATTGTGGACGCGGGCGGCGGCAACAATACCTTTTGTGACCGGCTGAACTTTTTGCCGCGCATGGATTCTGCGCGGCTGGTCGAGGGCTACCGCGAGGTGATGAAGAGGATTTACAACTGCGAGGCCTACTACGAGCGCGTGAAGCTTTACTTGAACCGCGCCCACCCCAAGCCGGCCAAGCGGGCGGCGGGAGAGCGTGCCCGGAGACAGCCACGGCAAACCGAACCTTGGATGACGCGGGCCAACCTGCGTGCGCTGGTTCACTCGATCGTGCGCCAGGGCGTCTTCGGGCGGCACCAATGGAGCTACTGGAAGTTTTTGGCTGAGGCGGCAACGCGGTATCGCCGCTGCTTCGGCGCCGCCATGACCCTGGCCGTCATGGGTTATCACTTTCAGGTGATGACGCAAAAGCTGTCGAAGGCGATCGATGCGGCGACCGAGCCTGCCCAATCTGGCGAAACCCTGCTCAGTGAAGCAGGCAAACAGGTCGTCTAACTCTCTGACCGCTTGAAGAGGAATCTTCCCGTGCCCCACCCTTTCGGTCGCCGCGGCGACCAAAAGGGGGGGATAGCACGAACTCCACCGCGCAAACTCATGCGGTCAGAGACCGAGCTCTTGACCATTGCGCACCTGCCCGCCGGGTAACTCCGCCCCACTGCTCCTATCTGCGCACCACGCGCCCGGGAATGCCTCCACAAACAACAAGCGACGGAGCCGGTATGCTCCGCCGCTTGTTGTCGAAACTGCTGTCTGATGCAGCAGCTACAGGTTATTTCCGTCCGCCGCCTTCATGTCCGCCGCCGCCGCGAGATCCGCCGCCGCCGCCACGAGACCCGCCGCTAGGAGCTGCGTGCGAAGCCGTTGCGTGCGAAGCCGGGGCGTGGGCCGCAGGCCGGCCAGCGCTGGGTTTCGCCCCGCCGGAACGGGAAGCCGGTGCGTTGCCGCGAACCTGGCCGCCGCCGCGCGGTTGTCCGCCGCTGGGGCGATAGGATACACGCCCAGGTCCGCCGTGATAGCTTCCTCCGCCTTCGCCCGCAAAGCGATGGCTGCCCCAGCCGTTGCTGTAACCCCAGCCGCCCCACGGGCCCATGCCCAGGAAGATGCCGTTGTAGAAGTACCCCGGCCCGTAATAGCCATAGGGCGCGCAGGCGTACGGCGCATAGCCGTAGTAGCCATACGCACAGCTTGGTTGAACGCCGATGTCAACCAGAACTTGCGCTGGAGCCGCTGGCGCCAGGGCCAGGCCGGCGAGCAATGCCGTTGTACCGAATAGAATCTTGATTCCACGCATGTGAGACCCCCTTAAGGTGTCTGCGGTTGCCTTGGCTAAGGTGGGATGCTTTGGCGCCGTTAAGATCAACCCGGCAACAGCAGCCTACATAAGGGGTTGAGTCGGTGCATGTATTCCCGTTACTTGATCGGGGCTATCATCCAATTACCCTTACATACTCGAATCTAGTCGCGGGCATCGCAGGTGTCTGAGCAATAGGAACCACGCGTTGTGGAGGTGGTCCCGTTTTTGGTGCCCGGGACAATAAGAGCTTGGTACCAATTCACGCGGTCAGAGACACAAGTTCATTCACGACCAGTGTGTCTGTGATATTACTCAGGGTGAGACCTCTTCCATCGAAGTTACAACTACATGGCGCGATACCGGCGCAGATCGCGGTTCAGGGCAATTGCAGGCTTCCGTGCGTATTGTGGACTACTTGGGGATTGAATTTGCATCGCGATGATCCTGTAGATTGTTTGACTGCGCCCAGCGGGCAGGCGGCTTGCTTCGTCTTAGTCAGCTTGTGCCAAATGGCATTGCCCTCGCAATCGCGAAGGCGACACCTCCGTGGGATGAGAGGTTCCAGAACCAGAATCGCCGCTGCCGCCATGGATTGGGGCACCCGCAAATAGTCTCCTTGCGCTGCGAGAGGAAAACCATTCAGTTTTGCTCAAAAACGGCTGGGGAGACAATCGCACCCGGCATCTCAAAGATTCGCATTTGTTGATCGGGATCTAAACAAGCAAGGATCGCTTCGACAACACGCTTGGTTTCGTCGGGGCCTCGAACCGGAATCGAAATCACGCCTGCCTGTTCCGCCGGGTAGTCGTTTCCTCCGGGAAACAAGGCATCCCCGACGTAAATCATCTCCTGCAACGAAATCCCAAGAATGTCGCGCAGTTTCCCGATTCCGTAGGCCTTGTCAATCCCCGGTTTGGTGATGTCGATCGAGGTCGCACCGCCGATTCTGACCGAGAAATCGGGAATCAGAATATCGAGGATGGCTTTGATCTTGGTTCGCTTGGCGAAATCGGCATCCCATTTCATCTTTTCTTCCAGCGGCGCCTGCTGGCCGAGTGCGGAATACGTTATTTGGCTTCCGCGATCCTCGATTGCCTCACCCCAGGTTTTTTCCGCATTGAAGCCGGCAGTGCCGATCGCTTTGTTCAAAGCGCTGACAATCTTCTCTTTTTCATCCGCCGTGAAGTCATCGGAATAGAGCTTTTCCCACGCCCCTGTGTATTGAAAGAACTGCGTGCCGCAGGCGGGGAGGATGCATAGTTGTGCCAGGCTTGTGTCATGTGGAAGCTGGGATAGAACCTGCTTTTCAAACTGTTGCCAGGCGCCTCCGGAGATAACTGCCACCTTGACCACCCTGAGCAGGTCATGCAGGAGGGACGCCATTTCGGCGTCGAGAGCCGATTTGCTGGCGGCCAGCGTTCCGTCCAAATCAAAGACAATCAGGCGCTTCATGATCCATCCGCTTGGCAGCGCACGCAGTCGCAATGAATGCGGTCAACCTGCGTGCCGCAATGTTGTTGATCGTCGACCCTTCACTTAGGGAAGCCGGTGGCCATGTGGAAGCCATGCCAGGTCGCCGCTGAGAACGTAAATGGAGATCGCCGCAAACATAAAGACCGCGCCTATCCAGAAGCGCCAGTCACGATGCATACGCTTCCAGTAAGGGCCGGGTTCGGGTTCGCCGCTGTCGCCACTGTTTCCCTCATGGTTGTGCTTGCTTCCGGTAATCTCTTCTCCATTGCCGCGTCGTATTCGCCGCGGCGCGCAGCCTGATTGCAGCGTGCCCGATGAAACACTCTCAAAAACGCGGACCAGTCCGGAATGGCGAGGGTCGTTGCGACATTCGCGCGCAACTGCTGGTCCGGGCCTTTGAGACCGGCCCGCGGCCGTACGATCCAGCGGATCAGCGCGAGAACGAAGACCCTTGCCAGCGGTTCCGATCTATCTTCGCTTGATGATCCATCCGAGGAGCGCCCCTGCCGTTGCGCCTATGGCAAACGTCGCCGCAATCGTGAGCGCAAGGTGCCGCTGAAGACGATGCGTTGTATCATTCAGGATTTCTTCGCCAGCGTCGCAGCTTTGCTTCGCGGCCTGCCGCACGGCTCCTACGCCATCCTCTACCGCGTCGGCAATCGCGTATGTTGCGCGAGAAGCCTGGTAAGCCGATTCGGCGATGTTGTCAGCCGTTCTCTCCACTACAGTTTGTGACATAGAATCCTCCCACGCTTTCTGTGGCCGGTGTTGACACGTTCTTTGCTTCGCGAATTTCCCCTTGTTGTCATCACCTCGACCAGGGTTAGTATTTGACTTCCCGAAACGAAAGTCTGGCTAGATTTGACCAGAACGCAACTTCATCGCAAATCGAGCCGTTCCGGACCGGGCAATGCGCGGCGGCGAGCCCATCCATCTGAGACATCCACGGCGAAAGACATTCTCCCAGGGTTCTCTTACATCCCTCTCAATTCCACGATGAGCAATTGGGGCCAGCATTCACGCGCATGGCCGCCCATGATGGATTCTGCGTAGGTTCCTTCCCCGGCTGCGAAGCCCCTCCCATTCAACCTTTGCCGTCGCGGGAATCCCGCAGAGGAGAACACCATGTACTTTCACTTCACGAATGCCCAGCTCATCTTCGCCTTAGTTGTCCTTATCTTCCTCGCTGTCGTTGCCGTTGTCGGGTTCGTTCATCAGCGTGGAATCCGTACGCAGGCGTTGCGCACTCGTTTTGGATCGGAGTACGACCGCGCCGTGCTGGAGCATGGCTCTTCGCGCAAGGCCGAGGCAAAACTGGCTGGCCGCAAAACCCGCGTGGACGCTCTGAAGATCCGCGAACTCTGCGGCAGCGAGCGGGAGCGTTTCGTTGCCGAGTGGCAAACCGTGCAATCGCGCTTCGTCGATCACCCCAAGGCCGCGGTCACTGAAGCCGACGACCTGATCGCTGCGCTCCTCGAGTCCCGCGGCTATCCCAAGGACAGCTTTGAACAGCGCGCCGCGGATATCTCCGTCACTTATCCTCGCGTGATGGAAAACTACCGCGCGGCGCACGCCATTGCGGTCCGGCCCGGCCGGGCTGAAGCCAGCACCGAAGAGCTGCGCACCGCAATGATCCAATACCGCGCCATCTTCGATGAACTCGTCCAGGCACAGAAGCTACAAGAGAAACGGTTAGCCGCATAATGCAAAGGTCGTTGAGCGCGAAGGGCATCTGGATAAGGTGGATGCCCTGAAGGATCATACAATGAGACCACGTACAAGCATCGTTCGATGTATCCGCAAGTTAGGAATCGCCAGCGCGCTGCTCGCGGGCTTATTCGTGCTTGGAACTACCACGGGATTCTCCAGTAGCCCAGGTTCAGAGAAGATTCAGGCCACTTACGCGAAAGACGGGAATGTAGTCAGCGTAACGCTGATCGTTTACAATTACACCACTTCTGCGGATCTGCAGGTTCTTTCACTGGCATTCCAGGAGGGCCAGGATCGGGAATTGGCCGCCGAGCTCGCCAAGACTAAGGCGGCCGGTCTTTGCTCAATTGCCGGAGACCTCAGCTTTGACGTCGCCTTCATCCAAATGGTTATAACGCCCACCGGTCGCGAGATCACCTTTATCACCAATCGTCCGCTTCAATCCGATGAAGTCAATCCGATTTCCGATTCCCAGTCCTTCGATCTTATGGTCGGTCAATTCAACATCGATGACACCGACAATACCAAGAGCACAGGATTCCTATACCCCGCAAGCAGGCTCGTAATCGATGAGCAGGGAGAGTTTCACTATGATCTGGCCGGCAGCCCCTCGTCGCTGGTCAACGTTGTCGATTCAAAGTGGGCTCCGGAAGTAGCTGGGGGCGAGGCTCCCGATGTAACTGGCCCACCTGCCCGGTCGTCGCTCCCATAAGGTGCAGTATCTCTAGGCGTCGCGCTACTATCTACCGCAGTGCGGCATCTGACGAGTCATGCGAGAAAGCGTTCGCGCACGCAAGGGATCTTAGGAACCGCCGCACCGGGGTTGTCAATGAAGCCGAGTCGGCTCTAGCCATAGGCCGGTAACAAAGTCGGAGCTTCGAAGCGATCCGTAGTACACGCGCACAAACTACCGGGCTAAAGTAGCTCACGGGATTGTGAGCATGGAGGGTCAGAAGGCCGTTGCACTGCGTTCCTGGCGCCACAGTGGCCGCCGCCGCATGTGTATCAAATTGCTCAGCTTTTTCTGGTGCAGCATAGAAAACTTCGAAGGTAAGAGTCAAGAAATCCCGCGAATACTTGGAGAAGACAATGGCAGGGAACACGGACTCGCAGCTAACGGAACTCCACACCAAGGCAGCCTACGCACATGAAGCCGCTGCTCATGGGCATAGCACCGGCGATCACGCTTCCGCCCAGGAGCTGGCCCGGAAGGCTTTGGGATACTCCGTGGAGGCCTTAAAGCACACGCAAGAGATGGCGCAGAGCGCGCCGCAACGCATGCAGGTTTAAGCCGCACGCTCATTAGTCAATTGTCGAGCGCGAGACGTTCGGCGCAATCGAACCAGAGTCACAACCCGGGATGCCCGGAATGAAGGGGGACGCGAGATGCTGATTATTCTCATTATTGTTCTGCTGCTGGTTTTCGGCGGGGGCGGAGGATACTACGGCTACAACAGGTGGGGCAGCGGCGGAGGCGCCGGCATAGGGCTTGGCACAGTGCTTGTGATTCTGCTGGTGTGCTACCTGCTGGGACTGTTCCGATAGAGCGATCTGCGGCACGCTCGGCTCGCCGCTGGAAGATTGGCGGCGGAGGGGAAATCACTGTTCAAGTTACGGGATGTGAGCAACGCAACCGCTACACGGAAGGAAGCGATGCCTATCGCAATGAGCAATGCGCTGGCGCTGATAAGTTGGCACGAATTCAAGTTCTTGCACGGCGATTTCACGGACAGTGACTCTGTGTGGTTGCTGATCGGGTGTTTATTGGCCCTCGTGGCGATCTCCGCTCTCGCGGCGCAGGCGGCTCTGGTTCTTAATGCCCCGCATCGACTCCAGTGTCGCGTCAGATCGTCCGCAGACGTCTCCGGCTCGACAGTCGCAGTGTCGCCAAGCCAGGCGAACCTGGATGGTTCGGGCACTCCCACATAACGCAATTCTGAGCGGAATGAATAAAAGCTTGTGAATGAACCGGAGATTCATGAGCAATGTGCGAATCAACCGTCCGCACATTGACGTGTGTTGTAGCGGCAATCCAGAGCTCCTGCCAAAGTGAGCAATTGTGAGCAGATTCACGCCGCCGGCAAGGCTTTAGATTGTTGCGTTGGAATCCCAACTTGGAGATCCCGGCTTAAGTCCATTAGCGAGAAGGTAAAGGAGCAGAAATGAAGAAGATCGTGGTCCTGATGTTAGCCGCTCTGTTCGCGATATTCGCGGTCACGCCTGCCTACGCCAACCACCACCGGAGACACCACAGGTATCACCAAGGTCGCCCGGTCATCGTAATTCCGTTCTAGCAATACGGTGATTCCCGCGCGTGTTGACTCTTCGTCAGGAGACATGGGCGTCCCGGGCCGAATGCCGGCACGCTGTGCAGGCTCTCACCACGGAATCGTTCTCAGACCTGGATGTACCCGGATGATTGCGGTATTCGCGGGTTTCGATTCTTTCCTCTTCCACATTGAGTCTTCTGGCCCCCGGGAGGTGGGCAGACATGAAGAAATGGTTTTGTTCCGTCGCCGGATTGTCCTTTGCGCTGGCAGGCTGCCCAGCCGCGTTCGCACAAACTGCGGCAGTAACTCCACCTAACATCCTCAACATCGAAACCATCAACATAAAACCCTACGCGGATGGACCTTACGACAAAGTTGCATCTGAATATCCTGCCCTGTCGCAGCAACTCAAGGACCCGTTGCACTTCGTGGCGATGGAGGCCCTGACGGGCGCGCCTCGAGCGATTTATCTTTCCGGCTTCGACTCTTTCGAAGCGCTGCAAAAGAACGAGGAGTGGGCCCCCGGCGACGCAACGGCCGACGCGAAGATCGATGCGCTGGACGCGCGCCAGGCCGATTCGATATCCGAGGTTCGCCACACCCTCTGGCATTACCGCCCCNNACTCCCATTACTGGGAGGTAATCGTCTTTCATATGAAGCCCGGTCACAACGAAAGTTTCGTGGAATTGACCAAGCTTTATCGCGACGCCTATGTCAAGAGCGGCCAGAATATCCCCTGGTCGACCTACGAAAGTATGATGGGCGTGACGGACTCCTACC
>PLSB01000115.1 GCA_003165005.1 Acidobacteriaceae bacterium
ATTATTTATACAGCATTCAATAGTCAGAGGCAGCTCCCGGCGGATCAAGATTATGCGGTTTCGACCCGCGAATATCAGACTGATCAATCGTCGCTCAAACCTGCCCCGGCTGCTGCTGGCCCTGTCCTCGAGAAACGGCAAAAGCAACAGCAACGACAAAAACAACCCCACAGATGTGCAGCAGTTGACAGGGTCACTCCATATCAGAGCGGTTCCAGAATTCACGTGCCCTTTCGAGGGTGGCGAAAGGTGGCGTTTACTTCCACTCCGCAGACTAAGACCTGTCTGTGGGGACCCCGGTTGAGGAAAATGCCACTCGGCAGCAGTGGTTCCGGGGTACAGCAATTCTGGAACCGCTGTCGGCGATTTTTGCTCCAGATCCCGCCAGATTGCTCTGCCGCTTCAGTCTTTTCATCGATTTTTCCTCTTGATTTCCGGTTCTTGCATGAGTCTCAGGGGGCCAGCGACTTTGATAGAGGTTGGCTGTGAAGAGAGAATGCCGGGAAATATGGTCAGACCACAAGAGAACAACCTGTTCAGTCTGTCCTTAGCTCAAGTTCTTGGAATGGCATGGACGGACGCGGAAAAGCGCTTCTGCGATTCCGGGAATGGTGTACCACCTGGCAGGAAGAAGGCAACCGCAGATCCTTCGACTCCCTTCGCGCGCACACGCGCGCTTCGGTCGCTCAGGATGACAGAATGACGGCATCGGTCGAGAGGCCGCGCAGTGTGTTCAAGAGAACAGATGCAGTGCGCTCAAGCGGCAGATGCAGATGGGGATGACTTTTTCCTGGAGGATCCCGGGGATGGTTTGCGTCCGTGGGGACGCTCCATTCCCTGGGCACTCTGAGCCATGCGCAGGTGCTGCTCCATCAGGTTATGCGCCTCCTGCGGCTTGTGGGCGCGAATGGCCCGGTAAAGCTCGCGGTGCATCTCGGCGGACTCGCGGAGGTCGATGGAGTGCTCCACGGTCTTGCGGCGGCTGTCGTAGAGCGCCGTAGTGATGGTCTCAATAATCGCGGCCAGGATGGGATTGCCGGAAGCCTGCGAGATGATGCGGTGAAACATCAAATCGTGGATGAGATAGTCCGAGGGGCTCTCGATGGCGGCGAACATATCGGCGACCTCTTCGGCCAGGGCGGCATGATGATCGTCTTTGCCGCGCTCGGCGGCCAACGCGGCAACGTGGCTCTCGAGAATGATGCGCGCCTCGAACATCTGCCACGACTGAAATCCGTGCAGCGCGCTCATCAGGCTCATGGAGGTCTTGCCAAACTCAGGAGGGCCGTCGGCCACGAAGGTGCCCACGCCGTGGCGGATCTTCATGACGCCCATGGCCGCAAGATAGCCAATGCCGGTGCGCAGGCTGGCGCGGCTGATCTTGAGGGAGCGCGCGAATTCGCGTTCCGGCGGGATTTTGTCGCCCGGCTGCAGGGTTCCATTCTCGATGAGCGAACTGATGTGGTTCACCACTTGCATGGTGCGATGCGTCGTTTGTTCTTCCTCTATCGCCTGCGGCATAGGATCGGACACCTTCTTGCCAATCCAAGAAATCGAGTTCATAGCGAGATTATCACCGAAAAACGGGTTTGGTTCGATAAACTTGCAGCGGCGAGCAGGATGGGCGGCACAGCGGCCGTGGCTTCTTGTGGTGTATACTCGTGGTCTGACCTCCATGGCTGAAATACGGCCTGAGAAGATTCGTTACGAGGTAGAATAAAAGCCATGCTGCTCCACGAAGACCGCCTCTTCCCTTCCGAATCGAGCGCCCTGAAGATAGCCCGCTCACTTTATGCCGGCATCCGCAACCTGCCCATTGTGAGCCCTCACGGGCACACCCAGGCGGCCTGGTTTGCCGAAAACAAGCCGTTCCCCGATCCGGCGGCGCTCCTTGTGCAACCGGACCACTACGTCTTCCGCATGTTGTACAGCCAGGGCGTTTCGATGGACGACCTGGAGATTGGACAGCCGGTAGTGAAAGATCCGCGCCGGGTGTGGCGGATTTTTGCCAGCCATTACTATCTGTTCCGCGGCACGCCCACGCGGATGTGGCTGGATTACGCGTTTCAGGAGCTGTTTGGCATGACGGAGCGGCTGAGCGAAAAGACTGCCGACGTCTATTTTGATGCCATTGCGGAAAAACTGAAGACGCCGGAGTTTTTGCCGCGGGCGCTTTACGAGAGATTCAACCTCGAGGTGCTGTCGACGACCGAGTCGCCGCTCGATCCGCTCGAAGCGCACCAGGCCATTCGCGATTCGGGCTGGAAGGCGCGCATTGTTCCGTCCTTCCGGCCGGATCCGGTGGTCGATCCGGAGTCCAAGGGATTTGCCGGATCGATTGCCCAACTGGGCGAGCAAAACGGCGAAGATACCGCAACCTGGAAGGGCTACCTGAATGCGCTGAGGAAGGCGCGGGCGCGGTTCAAGACGCTGGGCTGCACGTCGACCGACCACGGGCACCCCACGGCGCAAACCGCAGACCTGACCCAGGCCGATGCCGCGGCGCTCTTCGGCAAGGTGCTTGCCGGCAAGGCGGACGCGGCCGAGCAGGAGCTGTTCCGGGCGCAGATGCTCACCGAGATGGCGCGCATGAGCTTGGAAGACGGGCTGGTGATGCAGATCCACCCTGGGAGCGTGCGCAACCACAACAAGTTTGTGTGCGAGCGCTACGGGCGCGACACGGGCTCGGACATTCCCAGCGCGACGGACTACGTGCATGCGCTGCGTCCGCTGCTCGATCGCTTCGGCAACGAGAAGAATCTGACCATAATTCTGTTCACGCTGGACGAGACCAGCTACAGCCGCGAACTGGCGCCGCTGGCGGGCCATTATCCCTGCCTGCGCCTCGGGCCCTCGTGGTGGTTTCATGACAGTCCCGAAGGCATGATGCGATTCCGCGAACAGGTCACGGAGACGGCGGGGTTCTACAACACGGTCGGATTCAACGACGACACGCGGGCCTTCCTCTCCATCCCGGCGCGGCACGACGTGGCGCGGCGCGTCGATTGCGCGTTTTTGGCCAGGCTGGTTGCAGAGCACCGTCTGGACGAGGACGAAGCGCACGAGCTGGCACACCAGTTGACGATCGATCTGGTGAAGAAAGCGTATCGGCTGTAAGACAGCGGTCAGTGGTCAGTGATCAGTGGTCAGTGGTTTGTTTTCAGTTCCTGACCGTTGCCCATTGCCAATATCTGCTTTGTCCTATGGTTCGAGGACAAAGAAAGCGAGTTTGTTGGATGAGTCTCTATTGTTCCGTTGGTAGTGTTGACACCGATCTTTCCGCCGCGCAACTCAATGAGTTGCTGGTGGAGAGCCTGGCCAAGCTGGGTGCGCGCAGCAACGTGCTGGCTGTACCGCCCGACCAGAGCCGCGAGCACTCGCGCGCCGGTGACCTGACGCGATTCACGTGGGAGCACTATGGAGACAAGCTGAAGGCGGTCCTGCCGGCCCTTGGCACGCATACGCCCATGCGGCCCGACCAGATTGCGCATATGTTCGGCAACATGCCGCGGGATCTGTTCCGCGCACACAACTGGCGCACCGAAATCGAGACACTGGGCGAGCTGCCGGCCTCGTTCATTGAGGAGCAATCCGAGGGCAAGCTGAACTACACCTGGCCGGCGCAGGTGAACAAGCTCATCTCGCGGGGCGGCTTCGATCTGATTCTGTCGATCGGCCAGGTGGTGCCGCACGAAGTGATCGGCATGGCCAACCACGCGAAGAACATCCTCATCGGCACGGGCGGGCGCGAGGGCATCAATCGCAGCCACTACCTGGGCGCGGTGTACGGCATGGAGCGGATTATGGGCCGCGCCGTGAATCCGGTGCGCAACGTGCTCAACCGCGCCAGCGACGAATTCCTGCGGCGCCTGCCGATCGTCTATGTGCAAACGGTGGTGGGCCGCGCGAAGGACGGCGGCCTGGCGGTGCGCGGGCTCTACATCGGCGACGATCTCGAGTGCTTCCTGAAAGCCTCGGAGCTGAGCCTGCAAGTGAATTTTGAAATGCTCGACAAGCCGATCCAGAAAGCCGTCGTCTACCTCGATCCCCAAGAGTTCCACTCGACGTGGATCGGCAACAAGGCCATTTATCGCACGCGCATGGCGCTGGCCGATGGAGCGGAGCTGGTGATTCTGGCGCCGGGCGTACACGAGTTCGGCGAGGACAAAGGCATCGACGCGCTGATTCGCAAGTACGGCTATCGCGGAACGCCGGCCACGCTGCGGGCGGTCGACGAGCATCGCGATCTGGCCTCGGACCTGAGCGCCGCCGCGCACCTGATCCACGGCTCGTCGGAAGGGCGCTTCAAGATCGTATGGTGCCCGGCCGAGTTGAGCCGCGAAGAGATCGAGGGCGTGGGCTTTGCGTACGGCGAATTGCAGGCGATGACGAAAAAATACGATCCGGAAAAACTTCGCCACGGATGGAACCACGTGAACGGCGAGGAGGTTTTCTTTGTCGCCAATCCGGGGTTGGGATTGTGGGCGCATCGCAGCCGGTTTGAAAGCGCAGCGCCGGCCGCCGTGGCCCACGCGGGCTAACGCTACGACAGATTGGTTTTGGGAGATCGAGGATTGGAGTTGAACAAGTATTCCGTGGGCATGGGCGACCGCTTTGCGCACCAGGCGAAAGCGCAGTTACAGGCTTGCGTGAAGGCTCTTGAGCACGGAGTCGAGGTTGTGCCGGTCTGGAACAAATCGAACCGCGAGCACAACATCATCGGCTCCGAGCCCAAGAGCGTGCGGGCCGCGGCCGATGCGGCGGTCAAGGCGCTGGGGTGGAAGCTGCCTTACTTCTGCGACGCCGACCACATTTCGGGCGCGACGGTAAAGCGTTTTCTCCCCGCCTGCGATTTTTTCACCTTCGACGTGGCCGACTTCATCGGCCAGCCCGCGGCGGCGCCGGAGATTGAGAGCTTTGTGAGGCGCCATCCGGAGCTCCATGGAAGCATCGAGCTTCCGGAAGCCGGCCAGGCATTCGAGATTACGCCGGATCTGCTGAAGCAAACGGCGCAGAAGTTTCTGGCCGCGGTGAAGAAGGCCGGCGAGGTCTACCGCATCGTGCTCGGCGCGAAGGGCGCGGGCAACTTTATTCCCGAAGTTTCTTTGGACGAGACCGACCGCGCACAGACCCCCGTGGAGCTGCTGATCATTCTTGCCGCGATTGCCGACGAAGGCATTCCCGTCGAGACCATCGCGCCGAAGTTCAGCGGCCGATTTAACAAGGGCGTGGATTACTTGGGCGATGTCGAGCAATTCGAGCGTGAGATGGCGCTGGACGTGGCGGCCATCGCCTACGCGGTCGAGCAATACGGGCTGCCAGAGAGTCTGAAGCTCAGCGTGCACTCGGGCAGCGATAAGTTCTCGATTTATCCGGGGATCCACGCGACCATGAAGCGTTTCAACGTCGGCGTGCATTTGAAGACCGCGGGCACGACGTGGCTCGAAGAGTTGATCGGTCTGGCCGAAGCCGGCGGCGAGGGCCTGGCGCTGGCCAAGGAAGTGTATGCCGAGGCGCTGGCGCACTGGAAAGAGCTGTGCGCGCCCTACGCCGCGGTGATCGACATCGATCCTGGGAAGCTGCCCTCGGCCGATGCGGTACGCGGCTGGACCTCGGACGAGTACACTTCGGCGCTGCGGCACGTGGAAAGCAACCCGGCCTACAATCCGAACCTGCGGCAACTGCTGCACGTGGGCTTCAAGGTGGCCGCGAAGATGGGACCCCGCTACCTGAAGTTGCTCGAGGCCAACGAACCCGTGATCGCCAAAAATGTGACGGAAAACCTGTACGATCGGCACATTGCGCCGGTGTTTCTGGGCCGCGGTATTTCGAAAGCGGCTACTAGCTTCTAGCTAGTAGCTTTTAGCTGTTCGAGCTGTTTCATCAATCGGTCGTGAAGGGGCACAGCATTAGCCGTGCCATAAAGGCGCGCAAACAGCGGGGTTTTAACCCCTGGGGCATGTTTTTCAATTGGTTCCGATGATTTATGCAACCAGTTCTAGGCTTCGCGCTGCCGCGGAGGCAGAGCTCCTGCGGGCAAAGCAGGTTTTCGCGAAGCTGCGAGGGGGGCGCGCGTCACCCGGCAAGTCGTGCCGTTGCTGCCGCCGCAGCTCCCGGATCACGGCCTCAAGGACGCTCCCATCGTCGTCAACTGCAAGCAGGATCGGCCTCGCCATATTCAGAGTTTAGAGTCTGCAACTTTCTGGTCAATAGCTACCACAAACTCGTTCGATGGACCTGATGACTAGGAGGGCCAACAAGCTGTAAGCTCTCATTGACACGCCTCAGGATGCCACCGATTTGCTAACTTTCCGAGGGAAGCTGGGCAAGCCGACGGCAGGCAGTGTTCGAAGAACGGACACTGCCAAGAGTTACTGTCTTTCAGCCGATAAAGACGATGGGATGAAGACATCTCTTGGCCAAGTTCCATG
The DNA here is from genome assembly GCA_003165005.1 of Acidobacteriaceae bacterium. Lineage (GTDB taxonomy): Bacteria > Acidobacteriota > Terriglobia > Terriglobales > Acidobacteriaceae > Telmatobacter. The sequence goes on from PLSB01000115.1 coordinate 6,432, forward strand.
GAGGCGGTTTTTTGAGTTGCCGTGTTCGAATTGTTGAGTTTTTCCCGAGAGGGGTAGGGCAGTCAGGGCAAACACGATGAACAAGATCATCCTGGCGGATTCGCAAGCGATCTTCCGCGCCGGGACCGCGAAGGTCCTGGCCATGGACGAGGACATGCGCATTATTGCGCAATGCACTGATCTTGAGCGCATGTTCCACGCCATCACCACATTCCCTGGGTCGATTGTGCTGCTTGCGGCCTCGCTGCAGCCGGATTTTGCGCGCCTCTCGATGCTGCTGGAGAGCACAGGCAGCCGCGGCATTGTGGTGATCGAAAACAACGAGAATGCGGCCAGCTTCCTGCATCAGGGATTTCGCGGCGTGGTTTTCCGCAACGTGAGCGGAACGGCGCTGGTGGAGTGCGTGCGGCGCGTAGCCAGCGGCGACACGTGGCTACCCACACAAACCGCCCAGCCGGAGTCGCCCGAGGAAGACCTGGTGGGCACGCGCGTGCGCGACCGCCTGACGCCCAAGGAAATGCGCATCGTGGCCCTGATTGTGCAAGGCTGCAAGAACCGCGAGATTGCGCAGCGGCTCAAGACCACCGAACAGGTGATCAAGAATTATCTGCGGTCGATTTACGACAAGACCGGCGTGGGCGACCGGCTGGAGCTGGCCTTGTTCACGATTCATCACCGGGTGCTGGCCAGGGCCGCAGCCGAAGCCGGCCAGAGGATGGAAGTCGAAGCGCGGAACGCGACGAGCGCAGTGGCGTAGGAATGTGCGGGCCAGAGGCCCACACGAAAGCCGGCCAGGGAAGCAAGGAACGCAACCCTGCCTGAAGGAACTTTGTTGACTTCGCGCCTGTGCCTTATCTCTTTGCGTTTTTTGCTAAAGGGTGGGACGCTAGCCGATTCGCTGACTCGCCGACTTGCTGACCCGCTGCCTTCCTCACACCGCCAGCAGCTCTGTATACACCGCCATACCCACCACAGCATCGGCGCCCAGCGCACCCAGCGCATCCACCTCCTGCTGGCTGCGGATGCCTCCGGCTACAATGAGCTGCTTCCCGGTCAGCTTGCGCAGCCGCGCGGCTACGTCGATGGGAAATCCCTGCATCGTGCCCTCGGTGTCGACGTGCGTATAGAGAAACGCCGCCACGTGCGGCTCGAGTTGCGGAATTGCTTCGTCCGGCGTCAGTTCGACCTGCGCCTTCCAGCCCTTCACGGCGATACGCCCGTTCCTGGTGTCGATGCCGGCCACTACGCGCTCCGCGCCCACGCTGGCCGCAAGGCTCGCCGCGAACTCCGTGTTCACTTTTCCCTCGGCAGAAAAAAGCGCCGAACCGACGATCACGCGCTTCGCTCCCGCCTCCAGCACCTGCCGTGCCCGCTCGATAGTGTGGATGCCGCCGCCCGCCTGCACCGGAAGACGTTTGGCAATCTGCTCCACTAGCGCGGAGTTCTCCCCTTGCCGCATCGCAGCGTCCAGATCGATGAGCTGCACCAGCGGAAACTTTCGGAACTTCTCGATCCAGTATTCAAAATCGTCAAACGCCAGGCGAAGTTTCTCGCCCTGCACGAGCTGCACAATGCGCCCGTCCAGCAAATCAATCGAAGGAATCAGCATGGCAGCCTCACCGGAACGCCCGCCCGCGCGAGCTCCTCTTTGAGCGACCGCGACGTGGAAACTGCGAAATGAAAAATGCTCGCCGCCAGCGCCGCGTGGGCTTTGCCGCGCGAGAAGACATCGGCAAAATGCGCCACCGTGCCCGCGCCGCCCGAGGCAATCACCGGAATGCCGACGGCCTCGCTCACCGCCGCGGTCAGTTCGCAGTCAAATCCCGCGCGCGTACCGTCCGCGTCCATCGAGGTCAGCAGAATCTCGCCCGCGCCGCGCTCTTCGGCCTCGCGCGCCCACTCGACCACGCGCCGACCCGCCGGCTTGCGCCCGCCGTGCACAAACACCTGCGCGTCGCGCACGGGATCGGCAGCCTCGGGATCGCGCCGCGCGTCGATGGCAACAACGACGGCCTGCGCGCCAAAGCTGCTGCCGATGGCGCTGATGAGCGTGGGGTCGGCCAGCGCCGCGGAGTTGATGCTCACCTTGTCCGCGCCGGCTTCGAAGACCTGTTCCGCGTCGCGCGCCGTGCGAATGCCTCCGCCCACGCAGAACGGCACAAACAATTCGAGCGCCGTGCGCCGCACCGTGTCGAGCAGCGTCTGCCGTCCCTCGTGCGTCGCGGTAATGTCGAGCAGAACAATTTCGTCCGCGCCCTCGCGCGCATGCCGCGCCGCCTGCGTCGCCGGGTCGCCCGCGTCGACGAGATCGACAAACTGCACGCCCTTCACCACGCGGCCGTCATGTACATCGAGACAAGCAATGATGCGTTTGGTCAGCATAACTTCGTTTTGATCCCTTTTCGTGTGATGATCTCGTGCAATGCCGCCTTGTCTTCCGTTGTCAATGCCCGGCTCGGGATCAAGACAAAGCGTTCGGGAGAAATGTACAGCAGGTTCACTCGAGCGCTCGAGATAAACAACGAGATCGATTGCCAGGAATACTCCGTCCTCCTGGCGCCGGGGATCGAAGTCACGACACTTTCCTCACCGATCTCTGCAATGATCCGTCTGTCTGTCGCGCCCACCGGAAACAGATTCCTGACTTGACGCCGAATGTAGAAATATCGATTCACGAACGTGACAACTGTCACCGTGAGCAGTAGAGGGGCCAGCTTGTAAATCAGAGGGTCGATTCGGCCTTGGCGTGCTTGAACAATGGCGAGGATCGTGAAGACAACTGCCGCCAAAGGCAGCAGCTTGAATGAAGTGAAGTTGATAGCCGCCGAGGCGCGCGTCTTCCTTCTGTAGGCGATGTACGCCGCCTTGTAATCCGCAAAAGTTGGTTCGTACTCGATTCTCATGATGCGATCTCCAGAATGTTGCGGAGAATCTTCAGCCCCGTCGCGCCCGATTTTTCGGGGTGAAACTGCACGCCCATCACGTTCCCGCGCTCGACGGCTGCCGCGAACGGCTCAATATACTCGGTCACTGCGGTCGTATCCGCCGTTACAGGCCCCTTGTAGGAATGCGTGAAGTAGACAAACTCGCCCGGCTCGACACCCGCGAGCAACCGCGATCCTGCGCGCACTTCGAGCGAATTCCAGCCCACGTGCGGCACTTTTTCCGTGCTTTCAGCAAACCGCGTGCACGATTCGGCAAAATGTCCGAGCCCCGGCTGCTCGGGAGCCTCGGTCGATCCTGCATAGAGCCACTGCATGCCCACGCAAATGCCCAGAAACGGCACGCCGCGCGCAATGGCCGCACGGATTGCACCCGTCAGCCCTGTCCGATCCAGCCGCTCCGTGGCTGCAAAGTGCCCCACGCCCGGCAGCACGATGCGCTCGGCCGCTTCCACCAGCGACAGATCGCCGTCTGTAACGACGGGCTCCGCGCCCAGATGCCTGAGCGTCTTCAGCACCGACGTAAGGTTGCCGGCTTTGTAGTCGATCACCGTCACGCGCATCAGAGAAGCCCCTTCGTCGATGGCAGCATCTCGCCCAGTTGCTTGTCGCGGCTGCACGCCACGCGCAGCGCCCGCGCAAACGCCTTGAAGATGGCCTCGATCTTGTGATGATTCGAGCGGCCGTACATAGTCTTCACGTGCACGTTGGCCCGCGCTCCGCGCGCAAAGCCTTCGAAGAAATCCGTCACGAGTTCCGTTTGCAGATCGCCCACTAAGTGCTTCCGCACTTTTGCATCCACGACGAATGCGGGACGGCCGCTAAGGTCGACAGCGGCAACAGCGAGCGTCTCGTCCATGGGCATCACAAAGTAGCCGGCACGCAGAATGCCGCGCTTGTCGCCGAGAGCCCGGTCGAAAGCCTCGCCGAGCGCGATGCCCACGTCTTCCACCGTGTGGTGTTGATCGACATCGAGGTCGCCATCGCATTTGAGAGTCAGATCGAAGGCGCCATGCCGCGTAAACAGCTCCAGCATGTGATCGAAGAAGCGAATGCCGGTGGAGATCTTGTACCGGCCGCTGCCTTCAATGGTCAGTTCCAACGCAATGCGCGTCTCCGTGGTGTTGCGCGCGATGGTTGCCGTGCGCGCGCCCGCGCGTTTCCCGCCTTTTTTCGTCGTCATTGTGTCTCGCCTCCGCTGCCGAGCGCCGTCAATGCCTCGTTCAAGGCCACGGCAGCGTGTTTCATCTGCTCGCGCGTGCCAATGGTAATGCGCACGCGCCCGTCGCAGCCGGGATCGCTCGATCGATCGCGCACCAGCACGCCGGCAGCGCGCATGAGCCGCACAAATTCCTCATGCCGCGCGCCAATCTCGACCAGGATAAAGTTGGCCCGGCTCGGCCAGCGGCGGATTTTCAAGCGATCGACCGCCGCTTCGAATTCACTCCGCGCTGCAAGCACTTCGCCCACGTACCAATCGAGATAGGCCGTGTCCTCAAGCGCGGCCTTGAGGCACACCAGCGCCAGCGAGTTCACGCTGTAGGGCGAAAGCACGCGCCGCACCCAGCGCATCAATTCCACGGGCCCGGCCAGCAATCCCAGGCGCAACCCGGCGAGTCCGTACGCCTTCGAGAAGGTGCGCGCCACAACGAGATTCGGGAGTTTGCCCACCAGGTCCATCACGGTTTCGCCGTGGAAGTGGAAATAGGCCTCGTCTACCAGCAGCACGGCATGGGGCGCGCGCGCGGCGAACTCCAATAACTGCTCGCGCGTGGCCGCGGAGCCCGATGGGCTGTTGGGATTGGCGATGGCTATCACTTTAGTGCGCGGATTAATCGCGGCCAGCAGCCGCTCGAACGGAAACTGCAGATCGTCCGCGGCCTCAACGGCGACGGCGCGCGCATCTGTCGCCGAGGCGTAGACCTCGTACATGGTGTAGGTGGGCACGGGCAGAAGCAGCTCGTCGTCCGCTTCGAGAAAGGTCTCGAAGAGCACGTGAATCGCCTCGTCCACGCCGTTGGTCAGCGCCACCTGCTCGGGCTTCAGGCCCAGGTGCGCGGCCACAATTGCTTCCACCGGCTCGCGCTCGGGATAGCGCGTGAGCGAGCCCGCAGAAACCTCCGCCAGCGCTTCACGAACCTTCGGCGAACAGGCCAACGTGTTCTCGTTGAAGTCGAGGCGCAGTTTGTCGCGGCTGCCGAGCGGAGGATGATACTCCTTCATGGCCTGCACGCGAAGACGCGGAGCGGGGCCGGCGATTCTGGGCGATTGGTTCATTTTCCGATCCTGCAAGTGAGGATAAAAGCAACCGCAGATCCTTCGACTCGTCCTTCGGACTCGCTCAGGATGACATTGGTTTGTGAAGCGTAGAGCATTCCCACCCTTGCGCCAGAAAAAAGACGCAAGGATGGGGCACGGAGCTCGGTCGTAGAAGCGTTCATCGCACGCTCCTCTTGCCGAGCCGGGTGCGGATCGCCTCGGCGTGGCCGATCAATCCCTCGGCCTCGGCGAGCAGCGCGGCCTTTGGTCCGAGCGTACGCACGCCTTCGGCGGTGTATTCCTGCACGGTGATCAGCTTGACGAAATCGTTCACGCTCAACCCACCGCGCACGCGCGCCATGCCGCCCGTGGGCAGCGTGTGATTCGGCCCGGAGATGTAGTCGCCCATGGGCTGCGCCGACCAGCGGCCCACGAACACCGAGCCGGCATTTTCGACCCACTCCAAATCGCTTGCCGCATCCACCGTCAGGTGTTCGGCCGCGAGCCGGTTCGTGATGGCGCGCGCCTCTGCAACGGAGGCCGCGATAATCACCACCCCATTACGCCACAACGCCTCGCGCGCCACGGGGTTTTCGCGGCTGCGCATCTTTGTCTCTGCGATGACCGCACGCGCCAGATCCTCGCGCGTGGTGACGAAAATCGCCAGCGCCTCGGGATCGTGCTCGGCCTGCGCCACGAGGTCTGCCGCGATGTCCTCGGCGCGACCGCGCTCGCTCGTGACCACAATCTCCGTGGGCCCTGCCAGCATGTCGATGGCGCAGTCAAACGCCACGAGCCGCTTGGCCGCGGTCACGTACAGATTGCCCGGTCCCACGATTTTCTCCACGCGCGGCAACGTAGCCGTGCCGTAGGCCAGCGCGGCCACGGCATGCGCGCCGCCCAAACGATAGAACTCCTTGATGCCGAGCAAGTGCGCCGCGGCCAGCGTCTCCGGCGCAAGCTTGGGAGAAACCGCTACGATGCGCTCGACGCCCGCCACCTGCGCGGGAATTGCCGTCATCAGCAGCGTCGAAGGCAACGGATGCCGCCCACTGGGCACGTAGCAGCCGACCGAGCCAAGCGGCCGCACGAGTTGGCCGGTCTTGAGACCGCGCACCGATGTGGCGCTCCCAATTCTCGATTTCTGGGATTTCGGCATCTGCCGTTTGGCGAATCCGCGAATCTGCGCCGCGGCCGTGCGCAATGCCTCGCGCAGCGCCGGGTCGAGCGTCTTCCACGCCGCGGCCATCTCTTCCGGCGTCACGCGCAGCGCGTCGGGCCCACTCAGCCCGTCGAGTTCTTGCGCGTAACGGAGCAGCGCGCGATCACCGCGCCTGCGCACGTCGCCGACAATGCGCTTCACGGCTGGCATTACCGCGTCGAGCGCCGCGCCGCCGCGCCGTTCGAGAGCCGTCAGCGTTTCTGCAGCGGCCTGCGCTCCACGTCCATTCGTCCGGATCAGTTTCATCGTTTGTCTCGCACAGGGGCTAAAGCCCCTCTCACTTTTCTCGGCGTTACGGCACGACTAAAGTCGTGCCCTGATACAAGACCCGCCGACACCAGCAATGCAGCAGACTTCAAATAAACGCGACTACAGCACCACCTTGTTCAGCGGGTACTCGACGATGCCGGCGCCGCCCGCCGCTTTGAGCCGCGGAATGACGTCGCGCGCTACGCGCTCTTCGACGATGGTGTTCACGGCTACCCACTCGGAGTCGCGCAACTCGGAAACCGTGGGCGAGTTCAAGGCCGGCAGCACGGCCAGCACTGCTTCGAGATTCTCGCGCTTCACGTTCAGCATCAGCCCCACCTGCGACTGCGCATCGATTGCGCCTCGCAGCATGGTGGCAATCTGGTCGATCTTCTGCCGCTTCCACGCATCGGCCAGCACGGCCTTGCTCGCGATCAGATGCGTCTCGCTCTCCGTCACGGTGTCGATGATCTTCAGATGATTGGCCTTGAGCGAGCTGCCCGTCTCGGTCACTTCGACAATGGCGTCGGCAAGCATCGGCGGCTTCACTTCCGTCGCGCCCCAACTGAACTCCACCTTCACGTTCACGCCCTTCGCGGCAAAGTAGCGCTTGCTGGTTTCCACCAGTTCGGTAGCAATGATTTTGCCTTCCAGGTCCTCGGCCTTCTCGTAGCTGCTCGACTCCGGCACGGCCAGCACCCAGCGCACCTTGCGCCGGCTCTGCTTGGCATAGGTCAGCGAGGTCACGCTCTCCACGTCGAGCCCGCTCTCGACGACCCAGTCGATGCCGGTCAATCCCGCGTCGAGCACGCCGTGATCCACGTAGCGCGCCATCTCCTGCGCGCGAATCAGCATGCACTCGATCTCGCTATCGTCGATCGACGGAAAATAGGAGCGGCCGTCGGCGTAGATGTTCCAGCCCGCGCGCTTGAAGAGCGCAATGGTCGCGTCCTGCAAACTGCCTTTGGGGATTCCCAGTCTCAGCTTGTTAGCCACGGCTCACCTCCGCGCTCGTCGCGATTGGTTTCGTAAAGCAGCTCACCGTGCCCTCGTGGCACACCAGCCCATCGCCCTCCACTTCCACGCGAAACAGCAGCGCGTCGTTGTCGCAGTCGGTCGCGGCTGAGATTACGCGCAGCCGGTTGCCGCTGGTCTNNCGCGTGCGGCTCCAGAAGGTTACAAACCCGGTCTCCCGGGTCTTCTCGTAGCTGGTCGCATTCAAGAAACCCAGCATCAGCACCTCGCCGGTGCGCGCGTCTTGCACGATCCCCGGTACGAGGCCATCCATCTTTTCAAAATCGATTGTCGGCAGAGTACTCATCTTCGTTTCTGTTTCCCTTCAAGATTCTTGTTGGCAATCGGGTAGGAGGCGGGATCA
>PLSB01000274.1 GCA_003165005.1 Acidobacteriaceae bacterium
GGGCACATCAAGATGATGGCGGCGGCGCAGCCGTTCCTTTCGGGCGCCATCTCGAAGACGGTGAACCTGCCGCATGAAGCCACCATTGAAGAGGTGGCCGAGGCCTATGCCGAGAGCTGGCGGCAGGGCATCAAAGCGGTGGCCATCTACCGCGACGGCTCCAAGGGAACGCAGCCGCTGAACACGAGCATGGACGCGAAGAAGGAACCTTCGGCGCTCGATCTCGCGGGCAGCCGCGTGCTCAGCCACCTGTCCCTGTCGCAACCCGCTGCCGAAGCCGATCTGAAGGCGCTCGAAGCGCACGCGACCGGCAAGCTGGAGGTGAACGCGAAGCAGTTGCTCGTGGCCGCGCAGGCCTTTGAGAAGTCGCTCGAAGAGATCGCCACGGCCGCCGCGGTTCCCGTGTTGACGGCTACGCCTTCGGTCGATGCGGAAACGGGCGTTGACGAGACAAGCAAGCAGGAGCAGGACCTGAACGCGCCGCCGCGCGCCGTGCGCCATCGCCTGCAGTCGGAACGCGCGTCGATCACGCACAAGTTCTCCATCGCCGGGCACGAGGGCTACATCACGGTCGGGCTTTATCCCAACGGCCAGCCGGGCGAGATCTTCATCCGCATGGCCAAGGAGGGATCGACGGTCTCGGGCCTGATGGACGCTTTCGCCACCTCGGTTTCGCTCGCCTTGCAGCATGGCGTGCAGCTCAAGGTGCTCTGCGAAAAGTTCGCGCACACGCGCTTCGAACCCTCGGGCTGGACGGGCAACGAGCAGATCGGCTACGCCAAGAGCCTGATGGATTACATCTTCCGCTGGCTCAACCTGCGCTTCCTGTCGGGCGAGCAATTGGCGCTCTTCGCGGGTTTCGCGCCCAAAGCTCCGGCGCTGCCCGCCTCGCCCAGCCTGCTGCCGGAGAGCGACCTCGAAGAGGAGCACGCGGCCTCGTCGAACGATCGCCTGGCGCGTCTGGCCGAGGAAGTGGCCAAGCGGCTCAATAAAGTGAGTGGGCAAGTGAGCGGGCACGTCAGCGCGGCGGGCGGCGGCATTGCACCCGAGCTGCAACCGCGTCCGGCGCGGGCGACGGCGAGCCACGAGCAGGCGCCGACCCTGCAGGACCGCGGCCTCTACCACGCAGCCGACGCCATGCGCTCCATGTACGACATGGGCGACGCGCCCAGTTGCAACGTCTGCGGCGCGATTATGGTGCGCAACGGCAGTTGCTACCGCTGCATGAGCTGCGGCTCGACGAGCGGGTGCAGCTAGGCCGCATTCCTCACAGATGCCTCGACGGCAGGGGAAATCAACCGCCGCCTGCACTGCGGGGGTCGGGAGACCCCCGCTACAGCCGGTCAGGAGACCGGCGCTACAGGTTCCCGCCGCAGGTGAGAAATGCGGTCGATCTTACCCAAGAATCCAGTGGCTGGAGTTGACTTCTGGCGACCGTCGCCGAGGGCTCCTTGCTTCTGAGCCAAGAAATTCCTTGACACGAGGAAGGTTCTTGTTCATGGTTCTAGATAGGTTGCGGCCGGCCTTCAGAGAAGTCCAGTTCAGCAAAGCTTCGCTCCCCAGGGATTCATCCCTTGATTCCTAGCGTTCTTCTGTCCCCTGTTCCCTGATTTGCGCTGCTGGCAGCCCGTTCCGCGTCCCAATTCTGCCTCTCTTGACGTGCACGGTTGTGCAGACTCGAATCTCAATCCACGGAAGCAGGTGAGCCATGGGTACTACCAATCCCTCGACGACATCGACACGCGCACTCTACCTCTCCAATTGGAACAATATGATGGGCGTCTGGAAGGCAGGCAAGCTGACGCAGCTTGATTCGTCAACCCAGGGCCCATGCCTGGGCGAGTTGCATTATCTGGGCGGTTCTTTGGCGCGCAGGGGCGTGAATCAGATCGTGGAGTACCAAGGGTTCTTTTTGGATGAGACGAACAACATCAAGTACAACCAGATGTCGAACTTCGATTGCGAAGGCTGGTTCGAGAACGGAACGAGCAACGCCGGCATCCTGACCACGAATTACCTCAACTACACCGGCGCCGGGGCCGGCACCAGCGTCCAGCCCGCGATGACTCTCTCACGAAGCTATGCAGCGCCGCCCAATCAGCCATTCTTTGTCGTTGCCTACACGCTGGCCAATCCCACCGGCGCAGCGCTCACCTTCAACGTGCTCGACAAGGTACACCCCAACAATGTGGAGAGCACAGAGACCGTTCACGGCTGGTACGACACTACGAATAATGCATTGATCGCGGACATGACGGCATCGGGACAACTGTTCCTTTTTCTCGGAGCCTTGCAACCCGTCGATGGCTTCCAGGTGGGCGATGAAGCCGACACTTCGGCGACCAGCCCGACCGGCGCTGCCTGGTACAGCTTTGACGCGAGCGGGACTCTCGAGAACAATGCCGAACTTACTGTCCCCGATCTCGACCTGGCGTTCAACTGCCGCGTCACGGTGGCGCCGGGGAGTTCCGAGACGATCTACTTCTATATCGGCGTCGCTGAAACCCAGGCGGACGCAGAGGCTGCGATTGCCGCGGCCCGCGCGTCCACCGGCGATGCGTGGTTCACGGCCACAGCTTCGGCCTATAACGCATGGCTAACCAATGGAAGCAACGGCAAGCGTGTCGATTTCGACGACGCGGGACTGAACACGCTCTTCGATCGCGTGCTGATCATGATCAAGAACGTGCAAAATCCGGTGAGCGGCGCATTCGTCGCCACCACCAATCCTTTCGCCTACGGTTACAAGAATTGGGTGCGAGACAGCGCGATCACAACGATTGCCCTGGACGCGAGCGGACATCACGCGGAGGCGGAGAGCCATCTGCGCTGGCTGGCCAGCCTGCAAGGGAGCGACGGGTCGTGGAAGACCACCTACGATATGTGGAGCAGCGCCTATGTGCCTTTCGTCGAGCCCGAGTACGACTCGATCGGCGCATTCATCTACGGAGTGTATCGGCACTACACCCTGACGGCCGATACCGGGTTCCTCACCGATCTGTGGCCGAATGTAAAGAGCGCGTCGGACTGGATTCTCAGCAATCTCCAGCCCAACGGCTTCGGACAGGCTGACTTCAGCATCTGGGAAGAAGAGGCATTGGGGCTGGAGCACAATACCTACACGCAGACCTGGTACGTAATCGGCCTTTATGCCACACAATGCATGGCGGAGCTTCTCGGAGAGACAACCCTGACGGACTGGTATGCTGGCGGTCCGGCCTCCATCATGACGGCGATGCAACGGCCGTCCACTTGGTATCCACCGGGAATGTGGAATCCGCTTTCCTACTACAATCGCGGCGTCAACGCGGACAACAGCGTACAGCCGCTCATCGACTCCTCCTCGAACGTGCTGATTGCCCTGGGCGCGGTCGACCATGAGTCCGGCCGGGCATCCGATCACATCTCGACAGTCGTAAACACTCTCACCAAGCAGACTTATGGGCTCTGCCGGTACCTCGGAGATACGTTCTATTACACCGGCGCGTGGAGCCCCGGAGGCAACGAGGCGCTCGGACCCGAGCCTTCGTGGCCGCAGATGAGCATGTGGGTGGCAATCTACGAGATTCTCACCGGCGACGTAGCCACCGCGTTTGCGCGGCTGCAATGGCTGGCAAGCATCACGGGCGCAGGCTACATGCCTTCCGGAGAAGCCGTCTCCAATGTGACGCTCGAACCTTGCGTCAGCTCGATGTGCGAGCCGCTGACAGCCTCTTCCTTCGTCCTTGCAGCCCTCATCTACCAAGAGCAGTATGCCCTCGGCATTGTTCCACCCATCTACAACGCCGGCACGTGGAAGAGCATCAATGTGAGCTTTACCGCGGCGAATGACTGGGACCAGTGGAGCAACGTTCCCTACTTCGTCGGTCCGCAGACCACATTGGCGCCATCCGCGACCTACCAGATCAAGAGGGTGTATGTTGCGAACGACGGCTCCAATCTCTACCTGCGCGTCGATAGCGCCGCGAATCAACTCTCCGCATTTCAGCAGCAGCCGCTCTTCGCGTTGCGCGTCTACAGCCAGGATTTCGCCAATCCGAACGCTTCCGGCACAAGGATCGGCCTTTCGGGAGAATCGCTGCGCAGGCCGATGGCGTATATGCTGGAGCGCGACAGCGATTCGGACCTCTTCGAACACTGGACCGCCGCGGGCGGCGCATGGTCGCAGGATTCCAGTGTCGGCCAGGTGATTCCGCCGCAATGGGATCCAGCGACGGGAAGGATCGAAGCCGTGATTCCTCTTTCCAGTGTGTCAAGCGGAACTCCCGTCTTCGCTAACTGGACCGAGATCATGATCGTGCTGGCGTACTACGATGCAGGCAGTTCAAGCTGGCGCGACGGAGACAGCCTGCTCGTCCACTATCGATTGAGCACAGGTGACCAGAACTGGATCTACGGAAACATCGATATGTAGGCATCTGCGCGAGAGTCCGCAAAGCGCAGCCGCGCCCGGCGCGGACGGCGAGCCACGAGCAGGCACCGACCGCTTGAAACCCTCCGAGTAATAACACTTTTGGGGGACTTCGCTTTACCTCTGCTCCGGAAGTGGCCTAAGATTAGGCCACTCCCGAAGCTGCGCTTTGCAGGTGCTCCGACGCCGGTCTCCGGCCCGGAACCCAGGCAGCTTCTGTAAGGCTTTTTTATGGCCCTTATTGCCGGATTTCGTCTCCATCGCGGCGGCATTTTGATCTGTGCCGACAGGCAGCAATTGACCGGCGCGGGCAAGCACTCGGTAGAGAAAATCGACCGCTTCAGCCTGTCGAGCTCGAGCTACGTGGTTGCCGGGACGGGTTCGTCGCCGATTCTGGCCAATGCCCTGCCCCAGATTCGCCAATCTCTGCAAGAGGCGGAGAAAAAAGGCAAGGATCTGCGCGCGGAGCATCAATCCATCATCGGCGCAGCGCTGCGGCCGCTGCATGAAGAGATGATCTGGGGCCGATCCGACGAGATCGAGCGCGGCATAAGCCTGATCGTCGCCGCATCCTTCGGCGAGCACAAGGGCGAGATTACCACCGCTCTCTATGGCAATTACGGCGACACTCTCTATCCCGCCAATGCCTATCTTTGCGAAGGAACGGGGCGGGATTTGGCTTACTACCTCACCGACAAGCTCTATTCGGGAGTCTACTTCAGCCTGCCCAATCGAACCAAGGCGATCGTGCAAGCCGGGTTCATCTTCAGGGGGGTCCGGGAAGCCGTTTCCGGCATCGGGTTGGAGACCGATATGGTTCTTTTGTCCGGAACGGAACGCGGATTCCGGATCATTCCTTATTCAGTGGTCGAAAGATTGGACCAGGAACTGTCGCAAATTCAAGCGGGTATCCAGATGGCATGGAGTCAAGGCCTGAAGATTCCCGAGTGGCTCAAGTCGGAATCGCCCGATTCCGACCTGGAAAATCTCCCCGAACCGTATCTTTGATCGAAGCGCCCCATTTTCACCGCGCCTTTGTTTTTGTGGCAAAGATGGGGTGGAACTATCCCCAATGAGCCGGGAGCGTTGCCTTCGCGAGGCTTGCGCAAGTGGCTTTGCCGCGTTCCACACCCAGGCATGAAACCGCTCCTTGAAACAGGTCTTGAAGGGCTCCCGCTTACTCGCGGCCGGCGTTTCTGGCCGGGACACTAAAGACAGTCGCCTTTTGATCCGATAGGTCGCTTAGGGGATTCCATGTCGCTGTTCGAATTCAATGAGGAGCAGAAGCCCTCCCGCTTTGCCGCCCGGCTGCCTATTCTTACCAGAGACGAGAAAGTCTTTGGCTACAAGCTGCTTTTCCGCGCCGGCCTGAATAATTGCTTTCCGCAGGTTGAGGGCGATGTGGCCAGCCGGGGCGTGATCGATATGTCGAGCCTGATCGGCCTCGCGACTCTCTCCAATGGCCTCCCGGCATTCATCGTGACCACGCGCGAGATCCTGATCGGCGATTATCTGGCCTTGCTGCCGCCGGACAAGGTGATCGCGGAGATTCCGGATTCGGTTGCGATGGACGCCGAATCGGTGCGCGCCTGCAAAAAGTTAAAGGAGTCCGGTTGCGGGCTTGCGCTCAGCAACTTCCGCAACAACGATCCCCGGGAGGAGCTGGAGGCAATCGCGGATTATGTCAAGATCGACTTGAAGGGGCCGGCGCTGGCCGAAATCTCCTCGCTGACTCAGCGCTTTCGCACCCGCGGCCCGCGCCTGATCGCCGAGAAAGTGGAGACGCGCGACGACTTCGAGTTCGCCAAGAGCGAGGGATTCAGCTACTTCGAGGGATACTTCTTCCGCAAGCCGGAGATGATGCGCGCGCGCGGCGCGCAATCCTATCGCACCGTGTACCTGCGGCTGCTCGGAGCCATCTCGCGGCCGAATCTGGACTGGAAAGAACTGGAACAGATTATCAAGTCCGATCCCATGCTCTACTATCGCCTGCTGCGCTACCTGAACTCAGCGCTCTTCGGCCTGCGCAGCGAGGTCAAGAACATCGGCCAGGCGCTGACCATCCTGGGCGAAAACGAAATCCGCCGCTGGTGCCGGCTGAGCGGCATGCTGGAGCTGTCGCGGAACAAGCCCTCCGATCTGGCGCTGGCGTCGCTGGTGCGCGCGCGCTTCGCCGAATCGATCGGAACCCGAGTGGATTACGGCGACGCGGACCTCTTCCAGATGGGGTTGCTTTCGTTGATGGATGCGATCCTGGAAATCCACATGAAGGAGGTGCTGGAGGGATTGCCGCTCGAAGAAGACTCCAAGACCGTTCTTCTTGAAAATAAGGGTCCGCTGGCGCCGGTATACGATCTGATGCTCGCCATGGAGGCAGGCATCTGGCCCAAGATCGAGACCCTGTCGTCCCAGCTCGGCATCGACCAGGATTTCATCGCCAAGTCCTACTGGGACGCGATGGACTGGGCGCAGTCGATTGTGACGGCGACCTGAGTAGGGGCTTGCCGCATCCGGCCCGCGTCGCCAGTGGCTGCGCCTACTTCGAGGCCGGCCCGGAATCCGCGGCCTTTCCGTCCGTTGCTTCGAGCGATTCCGCGTCCAGCTCGTGCTCGTGCTTATAGTGTTCGACCGGCATCTTGCCGTCCCACCAGGCCCAGTTCATGGGATACACATCGGGATCGAAGAAGACCTGGTAGAAATGCCAGACGAGAATGGCCAGCGTGGCCAGAATCGCCTCGTAGAAGTGCACGGCCGTGGCCACGTCGACCCACCAGCGCGCCACGAGGTCGCCGACCCAGACCTTGGCCCAGATCATGATGCCGGTGACGCCCATCAGCGCCGTGCCCCAGACCAGCGCCCAGTACTCGGCCTTCTCCCCGTAGCTGAAGCGGCCGAACTTCGGTTTCTCTTTGCTCAGGCCGAGGTAGTAGCGCATCGTGCCCCAGAGGTCGAAGAGATCGCGGGGCCGCGGGGCAATGTCTCGCAAAAGCCGCCGGCCCTCGCGCGCCATGGCGAGATAGAACACGTGATAAATCCCCGCCGCGATCAGCACGCAGCCGGCGATGCGATGAATGATGCCGCGCAGGTGCTCGCCCATGCCCAGCGTGTGCGCGAACCAGGTCTCCGGGAACTTGAGTGCAAAGCCGGTGATCACAAGAATGATGAAGCTCGAGAGCAGGATGAGATGCTGCCAGCGCTGGTTCACCGTCATGCGCGTCATGAACGGGTTCATGGTGCGCCGCCGCGCCACGGCCTTGAATCGCCAGATGATGGCGTTGTGCAGGAACATCGCTCCGATCACGACCAGAATCAGGACGATGTAAATCCACCGCACCCAGCGCACGGCAACGGAATCGATGTCGCCGGCGCGCGTGCCCGCCACCAGATGCACCGGCGTGCGCGTGAACTTCTGCGTCACGCCCTGGTGGCACTTGCCGCAGGTCGCGTCCAGATTGGCGGAATTGATCGTGGAGCGCGGATCGCTCGAAGGCAGAATGTCGTGCACTCCGTGGCAACTGGAACAGTTCGCCGCCACCACCGACCCGCCCTCCGCGGCCAGGCCGTGATAGCTGTCGAAATAAGTCGTCACGCGGTTGCCCGGCACGCCGAACTCCTGCGAAAGCCGCACGCCTTCATGGCAGCGGGCGCAGATATCGCGCGAAACATTCTGTTCCGCGACCTGCGCGTTGGGATCGGTGTGCGCCTTGATGGAGTGGATTCCGTGGCAATCGGTGCAGGTGGGCGCGAGGGCATTGCCGCGGCTGAGCGCCTGGCCGTGAATGCTCGCGTTGAACGTGTTGGCCACATCGGCGTGGCAGTTGCCGCAGGTCTGCGCGACGGCAAACTTCGAGATCGGCGACTTGGAATCGTTGGCCGGCAGAATCTGGTGCGTGCCGTGGCAGTCGGTGCACACCGCGGCCTCTTTCGATCCGTTGGCCACGGCGCGGCCGTGCACGCTCGATTGATAAGAGAGGAAGGGCTGCGTGCTTTCGCCGTTCGACTCCATCAGGAACGTCTGCCCGTGGCAGCGGCCGCAGGTGGCCGGAATGTTCGAGTGGTTCACCGGCGACCCTGGATCGCCGCCGCCTTCGATCTGGTGCGCGTCGCCGTGGCAATCCTCGCACGTAGCCGCAGGATTTTTTCCGGTCTTGCTCGCCTTGGCGTGGGTCGAGTGCGCGTAGGCCGTTGCGGCATCGGCGTGACACTGGGCGCAGCTCACCTTTTCCGGCGGCTTCTCGTGCGCCAGGCTACGAACGTCCTTGTGGCAGTCCACGCAGGCAAACATGCGCCCGTGCACCGAGTGCTTGAACTTGTTTTCATCGACAGTGAGGCTCACCGTGGAGCCGTTCGCATCCGCCGTGGTCAGCGTCGGGTCGGCGTGACAGGTGAGGCAGTCCGCGTCCTTGAGCTTTTGCGCGGAGAGTGCGCTCGAGGCCGAGGCAAGAAAGAACAGAACGAAGATAAGAGCGAAAAACCTACGAGCAACGTTCACACTTTGAGGAGATGCCGAAGTGAGATTTCCTGCCGTGACTGGAGTCACAAGGGCAGCTTTCAGCTTTCAGCTATCAGCTTTCAGTCTTTTTTCGTGCCAACCTGGTACGAATTCAAAACGGTGAATTCATGCGCGATACGCGCGGTCACGTGAATGCGGAAGCCCAGCAAAGCCGCAATTGCTCTAAAGTAGTAAAATTTGCTCCAGGGGGATTCGCCCATGCCCGATGTGCAGAAGGTAAGCATCGCATTGACCGGCGAGCAGCTTGATGCGCTCAAGGCTGCCGTGGAATCCGGTGAGTACGCCACGACCAGCGAGGTTGTACGCGAGGCGGTGCGCGATTGGCAGTTCAAACGCGAACTGCGCCGGGAGGACATCCTCCGCTTGCGGCAGTTGTGGGACGAGGGCAAGGCCAGTGGACAGCCTCGGAAGGTGAGTTTTGGCAAAGTGAAGCGTGAAGCGCGAAAGCGGCTGGCCAAGACAGGTGAAGCAAGGGCCTATGGCGATTGAGCTTGTTTGGACGCCGCAGGCCGAGGAAGACCTGATCGGAATCTACTCCTTCATCGCCCTGGACAGTCCCGCGGCGGCGGATCGTGTTCTTGCCAGGTTGCAGGCCAGCGTGGAAATGCTGGCTCGAAATCCTCGGCTCTTTCAGCGCAGACCAGACATTCGACCGTCTGCCCGCATTCTCGTCGAATGGCCGTACTTGGTTCTTTACGAAATCCACCCTGACTCCGACGACGGGCCGGTGCGTGAAGTCGAAATCGTCAGAGTCGTCGATGGACGGCGCAACCTGAAGCATCTCTTCTGACAAACTCGGGCGGTAAGTCCAGGTTCGCCGAGGGACAACCGCAGATCCTTCGGCTCGGCCGTTCGCCTTGGCGAGCGGCCGTCGCTCAGGATCACAGAGCGCGGTTGTGAGCGGTGATGTGCGGGCGTGGACGCCCGCACGACAGCCGGCCTCCCACCCCAAGGAACAAAGACCGTTCCTTGGGGGCCCCGGCCTGGAGGCCGGCGCTACACCGGCAGATGCGATGCGCTTACTGTCCCGAATACACAAGCTGAAAGCTGAAAGCTGACAGCTGTTTTTCTCAGCTGAAATACGCCGTCAGCGTCAGCACCAGCAGCATAAACCCAATAAAAATCGCCGTGAAACCAACCACCTTCGAGAAGTTCAAGAGCCACAGCGGCGGCGCAATTCCCACCTTCTTTTCGAGCTCGCCGCGCGCGGCGTTGCGCTCGAATTCGAGCGTGCGCTTGTGCTCGAACTCCGCCTCGCTTTCCACGCCCGTAAAGATCACCATGTCCATGGGGAAGCTGTCGGGCCTGAGGTGCGTGTTGACGAAGTGGATGGAGAAGATGAAGAGCACCGCGAGCAGGGCCTCTTCGCTGTGGATCACGAGCACCGCGTTGAGCGCCCATCCGGGCAGGAAGTGCGCGAAGAACGGCGCAAACCACATGGCGTAGCCCGAGAAGCCGATGACGATCATGCCCCAGAAGACCGCCCAGTAGTCGAACTTCTCCCAGTAAGCGTAGCGATCGAACTTCGGCTTGGGACCCAGGCCGAGGAACCAGCGCATGTGGCCGAAGATGTCCTTGACGTCCTTCCAGTTGGCGACCATCGAGGCCGGGCCCCAGAAGACGCCCTTTTCGCGGTTGATCACGCCGCGCTGAAAGATCTCCTTGAGATGCAACAGAAAGGCAATGGTCAGCACCACGGCAAAGAACTTGTGCAGAAAGAGGATGCTTCCGAATCCGCCCACGGCGGTGGCAAACCTGCGCGCCCAGAAGCTCTCGCTGAAGCGCATGGGCAGGCCCGTGGCCGCGAGACCCAGAAACGAGGTGAACAGCGCCGCGTGCATGTAGCGCTGCTCGCGCGTAAAGCGCACGTAGTACTTTTCCGGGGCGCCGTTCTTCGTGGTTGCACCCGCTGGCTCCAGCTCAGTCATGCTTTCCTCCATTGTCCGCTCGGTTCTTCAGTTGGCTCAAGCGCGAGCGGATGAGCCACAGGATGGTGTGCAACATGAAGAACGTGAGCACACTGGCCAGCAGCAGGTTCATGAACAGGCGCACAAAATAAAGCCCCGGATTCAGCTTGCGGTCGCGCGCATTGGCGTGCGGCTGGTACTGCACGAAACTGGCGTTGGCGCCCGCGTGGCAACGCCCGCAGGTGGCGATCAGGTTGGCCGGGTTGATGGGCGAGCTTGGATCGCTGGCCGGCCGCACGTCGTGCGCCTGGTGGCAGTCCCAGCAGCGCGCCGTCTCCACGTAGCCGCCCAGCGAACCCAGCTGCGAGTGGAAGGTGTCGCGGTAGGTGGAGAACTTGTCCTTGTGGCAGTTGCCGCAGATGGGCGTGGACTGCATGCGGAAGGCCGACTCCGTGGGCTGCAGAATGGCGTGCGCGGTGTGGCAGTCCGAGCAGACCGGCGCCTTCAGGTCGCCCCTGGCGATGGCCTGCCCGTGCACGCCGGCCTGGTAGTCGGCGTTGATCTGGGCGTGGCAGTTGCCGCAGGTTTGCGGGATGTTCGATTTATAGGTCGGGCTCGCGGGATCGGTGTGACGCAGAATCTTGTGCGAGCCGTGGCAGCTTTGGCAGTTGGCCGCCACCAGCAGCCCCTCCTTGCTCAGCGCGAAGCCATGAATGGAATCGATGTAATTCGGATAGACGCTCGCCAATCCATGCTTGCCCGCCATGCCGTTCGTGCCGTGGCACTGGCCGCAGGTTTTGGGCACGTTCAGCGGATAGACGGCCGAACGCGCGTCGGCCTTGGGAAAGATCTCATGCGCGTTGCCGTGACAGCTTGTGCAGGGATGTTCCCTGGTGTCGGCGTGCACGCTGCTTTTGAGCTGGTCCGCCTGGTCGGCGTGGCAGGTCTTGCAGTCCACCGGCGCAATCTTGTCGGGATGCGGATAGCCCTTGATGTCGGCGTGGCAGTTCGAGCATTCCAGGCTGCCGTGGATGCTCGAACTGAATTTGGTTTGGTCGACGAAGATGCTGTGCCCGTTCGCGTCGGTCATGCTCGAGTCGCCGTGGCAGGTCAGGCAGTCCTGCGCGCCAAGCCAGCGGGGCGCAACCGCCAGAAAAGCCAGGCTCAGAACAACCAGCGCGATTCGGGCGTTGATCCCCGATCCCTGCCCCCTGATCCCTGTCTTTCTGACAACTGACCACTGATCACTGTCGACTGTCTTTACCGCGGCTTGGTTCATTCCGCCGTCTTCCTTCCCTGGGGCGAATGCGGGCGCGCCCGCTCACCGGCAGTTCCCTGCCCATTCCGCCGTTCCCACAGCCTTTGCGGAGGATCGCATTCTCAAGGTGATTCTTTTCGAGATTTGCTGGCAGTGACAGGTATCACAAGCGACACGATCTAGATCACAGGAGGAACGCCCAAGCGTAAGAATTCAGGGACGAAGATCACAAGAGCCAGGGCATTGCCGCAACCGGTCCTTGCTTTCCGCTTATGGTCATATTATTATGACCATATCAACGGAGGAGGTCCAATGCAGAAGATTCCCGCC
This sequence comes from Acidobacteriaceae bacterium, assembly GCA_003165005.1. GTDB lineage: Bacteria > Acidobacteriota > Terriglobia > Terriglobales > Acidobacteriaceae > Telmatobacter. Next base: position 12,420 of record PLSB01000274.1, read on the forward strand.
GGTCAATTCAAGGCGCAATGCCTGGCCTTGATGGACCACGTCGCCGAAAGTGGCCAGCCATTGATGGTAACAAAGCACGGGAAACCGGTTGCTCTCGTCATAAGGGTTGAGTCCAGAGACGACGAAATCTTCGGCTTTCTGGCGGGAAAAGGCCGCATTGTTGGAGACATCGAGAACACAATTCCCCTCTCGGATTGGAATCTGCCCGAATGATTCTTCTCGACACGCATATCGTCGTGTGGCTCGCCTTTGAACCGGACAAACTGTCGAAGCGCGCGGGGGAAGCCATCCGCGCCGCGCGCCGCCAGGGTGGACTTGCTATTGCAGGGATCACCCTTTTGGAGTTGGCCTGGCTTGCCGAAAATGGCCGGGTAGAAACCGTTCTTAGCACAGAATCCTTCGTACGCCTGTGCGCCTCCAAAATGACGGTGCTTCCCATTACGCCGGAGATCGCCGCGCGCGCGGCCGGCTTCCCCGATTCCTATCCGAAGGATCCCCAGGACCGCCTGATCGGAGCCACGGCGCTGGCGGAAGGAGTCGAGCTGGTCACTCACGACAAGTCGATCAGAAGGTCGGGCCTCGTTCCGGTCATCTGGTGAACGATTCTCCATTCCACCGCTCGGCGTGCCGTGCTCGCACCGCCATAAGATTCGGTGTAGCATAATTTCCATGTCTGCTTATCGCGTCGTTCTCCGCCAATCCGAGGAAGGCTTTAGCGTCTCGTGCCCCGGCCTGCCCGGCTGCTGGTCGCAAGGCGGGAGCGAAAAAGAAGCGCTCGATAACATCCGGGTTGCCATTCGGGAGTATGTGGCAGCGGCTGAAGAACGGGCACCGTCCCTACGGGACTCCTCTTCCTATTTCCGATTCCCCTCCCCACGCTGAAGCGAGGGGCTAACAACCGCTGCGCCTACGGCGCGGTCGCCCACGTTACTGCTGCGAACCTTGCGCCGCCACCGGGAACGTGTCTCTCTCCTGGCCAACGGCCAATCACGGCTTACCGCCGACAACGACTGGCTACTGGCTACTGGCAGCGGTTCCGCCCCCTCCCGGTGATACAGGTCACATGCCACCGTATCCTCGCTCGAAGAGAATAATTGCTGGCTGAGGAGACCCTCTATGGGCACAGTTGCGATTCCTGAAACGAAGACCATGCTTACCCTCCCTGGAGATGCGGTGCGGCAGATTCTCTGGCGGTTCAGCGACCGGTTCGATCTGCAGATGCTGGTGCAATCGGCGCGCGGCGTGGCGCGCGGCACCGTGGCCCGCATGGTGGCAGCCGGCGAGCGCAATACGCACGAGTGGACCCCGGCCAAGGACGAGATGCTCGACGCCTTCGACCGTGCCGGCGTCACGGCGGCCTTTATGGAGCCGGAAGAGGGCGGCTTCATCGTGGGGCCCAAGAATCTCGCGCTCGGCCTGGCGGCGTTCGAACTGGCGTGGGTCGATGGCGGCGCAGCCACGGCCAGCCTGGCGGGATTTCTGGCGCTCTCGCCCATTCACGAGCGCGGCACGCCGGAGCAGGTCACGCGCTACAAAACCCTCTCCTCTCCGCCGCAGCCCGGTGAAGACCGCAAGCCCTGGCGCGGCGCATTCGCGCTCACTGAGCCCATCCCCTACGTCGGCGTCGACGCCGGCATGTTGAGCGGCAAAGTGCGCGTCGTCGAATGGAAGGACGGCCAGGAGCCGATACTCGAAGTGGACAAGCGCGGCCGTTTCATCACCGGCATTGCCACCGCCAACTTCGTCACCGCCGCGGTCAACACTTGCGACCCGCGCATCAAGGGCAGTTGCGTGGTGATTCTGGAAAGTACCGACCCCGGCACCTTCGATCGCGGCACCCCAACCAAGAAGCTCGTGCACCAGCTCTCCTCGACCGGCGATCCGGTCTTCAATCTCCGCGTCCCGGCCAGCCGCATCGTGGGCGGATACACCGTGAAAGACGGCGTGATCGTGCCCAACTTCAATCACGGCGAAATCATCGAAGCCGTCTTCCGGCGCACGCGTGTGCCGGTGGGATTGATGACGGCCTCGAAGCTGCTCTCGGCTGTCGAGCCGGTGATCCGCTACCAGCGCCAGCGTTTCCGCGGCGCAGAGGGCGCAAAGCCCGGCTCCGTCCGTTACGAGCAGGGCCTGCAACTAAGAGAAGATGCACTGCATCGCCTGGTCGACGTGTGGGCCGCGGGCGAAGCGGCGTCGTCGCTCGGCTTTGCCACAGCGCGGTTGTTCGATGAACTCGATCCGCTGGAAAAATACAAGAACGCAATCCTCAAAGAACGCGGCGTCACCGGCGGACGCGCCGCGATGAAGGCGCTCAAGGAGAGCGAGCAGCGCGCCATCGAGTTGTTGAAGCTGAAAGAAGACGATCCGCGCCGCGCCGCGCTTGAAGCCGATCCGCTGGTGCAATACGTTCTGAAGGACGCCGAGGCCAACGTGCTCTGCCCCGCCACCAAGCTCTGGAACACCGGCCACGGCGCCAGCCTGCTGCGCGAGGCCGTCAGCCTGATGGGCGGCTACGGCATCACCGAGGACTGCCCCGGCTTCCTCGCCAACANNCGCCGCCAGTTGACCGTCACCATGACGAGCGACGTCTTCCTGGCGCAGTTCGGCGCGTGGATCGCGGAGATGCGCAAGATCGCCTCGTCGCGTCCCGGCACCGGCGCGTGCACGCTGGCCTCGGCGATGAATCTGTGGGCGTGGTCGCTCCACTATCTGCAGAACGCGACCGATCCGGAGGGCGGCAAGCTCTACCACGGGCAGCGCCAGGGCGTCACCTTCGCGCTCGCCGACGCGCTCAGTTGGCTGGTGGCCTCGCGCTCGCAGATTCTCGATGTGCTGGAGCTCGAATCCCGCGGCGCTGCCGATGCCGTGGCCGCCGAAGGCCTGGCCGGAACCGTGCAGTTCCTGAGCGACCTTTGCCACACGCAGGCCGCGCAAGCCGCCGGCGAAGTTTCGCGCATCTGCGCCGAGCTGGTCTTCGGCTACACGCGTCATCCCGCGTGGGACGAGCAGGAGCACCGCAACTGTTTCCTCGCAAGCGAGCTCGAGGATCTGGAGGAGACCATGCCCGGCATCATGGCCATAGCCGTCGACGTTCTTGAGGCCGACGGCAGCCATCCGCAAAAGGCCGGCCCCTGTGCGGGCTGCGTGGGTTCGAGCGAGTTCCTGCGCCTGCAAAGCCGCCTGACCATGTGCCTCACCGGCGCGCGCCTGGCCAAGGACCGCGCCGCCGAAACCGTCAGCAAAGTGATGATCCCCGAAGCCCTGGACTATCCCGCATGAGCCACACCCTCCAGCCCGTCGAGGTCGATCGCCAGACCATGGAGGTCGACATCGCCTGCACCGGCTTCGGTCCGGCCACCGGGGGATTTCTGACCGCGCTCACCGAGGCCTGGACCCGGAACCCCGGCGACCCCGTCTTTGAAAGCCGCGTGGCGTCGGGCATGCCGTTGCAGATCGTCTGCTACGAGCGCGCCGACGACCTGGCCGCCGGAGTCAGCGGCGTGGTCACGCGCGCCGAAGGCATTCGCGCCTGCTTCCCATCGCTCGATCCCGCCGAGATTCCCATGGCCGCAGCCGTCAAGCAGGAGCGCATTCTCTACCTGCTCGATCCCATCGGCGCCAGCCGCCGGCGCTCCGCGCTCTTACGTTTTGGAGATTTTTTTCTTGGTCTTGGAAAAGAGCGGTGGGTGAAAGACAGCGCCTTCGAGCTGCCCTGGGCGCCCGCCTTTCTCCACAAGCGCGGCGGCCTGGTTCTATCGATCGGTCAATTCAACCAGTGGGTCGCAACGCAACTGATGTCGAGCGGCTTCATCCAGATCTGGCCCGGCACGCCCGTCGCCGCGCCTATCTTCGCCGGCGTCGCCAACGCCGAGCACCGCGGCATCGCCGGCGTCCGTCTTGCCGATCAGGGCGTGGATAAGCTGGGCGCGCCCGCCGGCGGCTTCCTGCCCGGCATGGACGTGCGCGCGCAACTCACGGTCGTCGGCGACGGCCCCGTGGGCGCAATCGGCCAGCGCCTCGACGAGCGCTTCGGCCTGCCCCAGGGCCACGCCCGCCGCGAGTGGGCGCTGGGCATGAAGTTCGTCATCGAGCTGCCTGAAAACACCACCCTCGAGCCCGGCACCGTATGGCACACCTTCGGATTCCCCGAGCCCGAGATCTTCGGCTTTCTCTACGTGCATCCCGACCGCCTCGTCTCCGTTGGAATCTTTGTTCCGTCGTGGCTCGGCAATCCGCAGCGCACCGCCTATCGCTACCTGCAGCACTACATCCAGCATCCCGCGCTGTGGCGTCATCTTAAGGGCGGCACGCTGCGCTCCTGGGGCGCAAAGTCGCTCGAAGAATCCGGCCTGCACGGCGAGCCCTTCCTATGCGGCGACGGCTATGCCCGCATCGGCGAGGGCTCCGGCNNTGCTCACCGGCTCCGGCGTCGACGAGGCCTGGACCACCGGCGTGCAACTGGCCGAAGCCGTCCTCGACATCCTCCGCGCCGGCCTGCCGTTTTCCCAGGAGAACCTCGCCAAAACCTACGAAAAGCGCCGCCGCGCCAGCGCGGTCGAACGCGGCGCGCGCCAGGCGCAGAACGCCCGCAACGGTTTTCACAAGGGATTCGTCCGCGGCCTCGCGGGCATGGCGCTCGCCGGACTCACCGGTGGCCGCCTCTCGCTGCGTGCCCACATTCCGCCCGCGCCCCAACAGATTCCTTCCATCCCTCCCGCCAGCCAGGCCGAACTCGACCTGCGCGAAGCTGCCGCGCTCGCCCTCAACAACGGCCGCCCGCTCCACGACGCGCTCATGAGCGCCCGCGGCTGGCCGGAGATTCCCTTCGACGGCCGTCTCCTCGTCACCCACCAGGACGCGCTGCTGATGGGCGGCAAAGTGCAGGCCATGCCCGGCTACGCCGATCACGTCGTCTTCCTCGACCGCCAGCGCTGCATCTCGTGCCTGGAAAAAACCTGCATCTGCATGTGTTCCGGCCAGGCCATCACGCTCGGCCCCGAGGGCGCGCCCGCCTTCGAGCGCGAAAAATGCGTCCACTGCGGCGCCTGCCTATGGAACTGCCCCCACTCCCCCGACGGCGAGCGCTCCAACATTGAGTTCCAGGCCGGCGCAGGCGGACTGCACTCCGGCGAAAACTGAAATGCAGCTTTTAGCTCCTGGCTGCTAGCTCTCGTAAGTTAGGACAAGCCGTTTCGCGAAAGGGCACGACTTCAGTCGTGCCGGAAGACGGACAATAAGACTAGGGGGCTTTAGCCCCTGAGGAAACTGAAGATCGATGTCGAACCCACTTCAAATCGTCGTCTGTGCCGGAATCGTTCCAGACCCTCTCCAAACACTGGAACCAACAACCGGCGCAACCGGTCCCGGGATTAAGAACGAATTGGTTCTTCCCGCGGTTCTCGACCCCTGGGCCGCGTGTGCGCTCTACGAAGCCGCCGCTCTCGCCGCCAAAAATCCCGGCAGCAAGCTCTGGCTCGTCGCGCTCGGTCCCAAGGCCAAGCTGCAGCAGGTGATGATGACCGTCGCGCAAAAAGTCGCCTTCGAGCTCGTCCCCGTCGACGGCCCCATCGGCGGATTTCCCGACGCGCACGCAACCGCAGCGGCCCTCGCCTCGGCCATCGAATCCATCGCCGGCCTCGATCGCGCCAAGCTCCTTCTCTTCGGCGGATGGGAATCGGCCTCGCGCGGCGCGGGCGTCACTCTGCAACTGATCGGCGAGCGCCTCGGCATCGCCGACCAGTTCTTTGGCGTAGATCAAATCGCCCAGATCGGCTCGGGCGAAGACGGCTCCTTTGAAGTGCTGGAACGTGTCGAAGGCGGCAAGCACCAGGTTTCGGCCTGCTTGGGCGCCCCCGCCGTGCTCGGCTGGGCCACGGGCAACCTGCCCGAGCCGCGCAACAATCCGCAGATTGGCATGGCGAACATGCGCACCATCATGCCCGCCCTGCAGAAAGCGCCCACCGCCAAGCTCGACGCGAACTCGCTCCAATACATCTCGGTGAGCCTGCCCAAGCAGCAGCGCGAAACCCGCGTGGAAAAGAACATGACCCCCGAAGAGATCGCCGCCGAGCTCGCCGCCTGGATCGGGAAAGACAGTTAACAGCGGTCAGTGGTTAGTGATTAGTGGTCAGTGAACAGCCAATAGCGACCATCTGAAGGCCCAGAAGCTGAGGGCTCAAGGAAAAGAACATGGAATCCATACTCGTACTTACTCATGCCGATGAATCCGGCTCCGCCATTACCAGGCACTCGCTTGAAGCTGTCACCGCGGGCAAGGAATTGGCTGCGCGTCTGGGCGTTTCGCTAACGATTGGGATTGTGGCAGCCGACGGGAACCGCATCGCGAGTGCGGTCAAGCATGCGGGACCGCGATTGCTTGCGGTCAAGGGCGAGGCGTTCGCACAGGCGCGATTCGCCTCCGATGCGGCGGCGTGCGAGGCTCTCTGCCGCGCCGCGCAGGCCACGATTGTTGTTGCACCGCAGAGCTCGCGCTTTGCGCGTGTGATGGCTGCCGTGGCGCACCGGGTTGGCGGCGTCATCGATACTCATATCGCTGCGCTCGCCGGCGCAGAATGCGTTGAGGCCACGCGCTGGTTCTACCGCCAGCGCATCGAAGCTGTCGTCACGCGCACCGCGCGCCCGTGGTTCCTGCTTCTGGATTCCGGCACGCATGCGCCATATTCCGGCGAAGCTGGCAACGCGCAGGTGGATGAGATTGCCATTGCGGTAGAATTGCCGGCACTGCGCACTGAAGTGACTGGCTTCCGCGCACCCAAACAAGACGAGCAAACCATCCGTCCCGACGCCAAGCTGCTGTTCGTCGCCGGCGCAGGATGGACCAAGAAGCAGCCCGACGGCGAAGTGCACGTTGAAGAAGCTGGCAAGCTCATCCTCGGCTTCCTGCGCGCGTCCGGTGCGTCGCTCGGCAGCAGCAAGTCTTTGGTGGATCAGGGCGGCGAGGGGCAGTCTGTTCTTCCTTTTCTGACGCATTTGAATCAGGTCGGGCAAACCGGCTCGACGCCGCGACACCCGAAAGGTCTTTCCACCTGCTGCCACGGCGAAGAGCCGCACGTCGTCGGCTGGCGCTTCATCGCCGAGCGCCGCGCCATCTCCCTCGACCCCAACTGCGGCTGGACGCGCGGCAAAGCCGACGTCGTCTACATCGCCGACGCCTTTCAGGTAATGGCCAAGGTGAACGCTCTTTTGCAAGCAAAAAGCTAGCCCGTCGCCCGTAGCTCCGGGGCTCTTGCATTTAGAGCATTTTCACTATTCCTATAGGGTGGGTTTCGTGGTTTCCCACCCTTTTCACAAAGAACGTGAAAAGGATGGGGCACGGAGTTTCCTTACACCATCAGTGAAAATGGTCTAGCTACCGGCTACCGGCTTCTCGACGCGGCGTTGGAGATTCACAAGGCTTACAACGCGCTGATTTAGGATGGAGATTTGGAGCCTCTCGAACCCCATGAAACCCATTTCCGACTTCATCAAGCACCATTACCGTCACTTCAACGCTGCAGCCCTGGTTGACGCAGCCGAGGCCTACAACAAACTGCTCGCCGAGGGCGGCAAAATGTTTGTGACCATCGCGGGCGCGATGAGCACAGCCGAGCTTGGGCTGTCGCTGGCCGAGATGATCCGCCAGGACAAGATTCACGGTATCTGCTGCACGGGCGCGAACCTCGAGGAAGACGTCTTCAATCTCGTCGCGCACGATTACTACGAGCGCGTGCCGCACTACCGCGACCTCACGCCCGCCGGCGAAGCGGCGCTCCTCAAGCGCCACATGAACCGCGTGACGGATACGTGCATTCCCGAGATGGAGGCGATGCGGCGCATCGAGAACGAAGTGCTCGCGGAGTGGGTAAAGGCGGACCAGGCCGGCGAGCGCTGGTTTCCGCATCAATTCATGTACAAGATTCTGCTCTCGGGCGGGCTCGAGAAGAGCTACCAGATCGATCCCAAAAACAGTTGGCTGCTGGCCGCGGCCGAGAAAAATCTTCCAATGTTCGTGCCGGGCTGGGAGGACGCGACCCTCGGCAACATGTACGCGGGCCACTGCATCACGGGCGACGTGAAAAAGGTTCACACGGTGCGCACCGGCATCGAGTACATGATGGAGCTGGCCGAGTGGTACACCAACACGACCGCCAAAACGCCGCTGGGATTCTTCCAAATTGGCGGCGGCATCGCGGGCGATTTCCCTATCTGCGTGGTGCCCATGCTGCACCAGGACTTGCAGCGCGAGCATGTGCCGTTGTGGGCCTACTTCTGCCAGATCTCCGATTCGACCACGAGTTATGGATCGTACTCGGGCGCGGTGCCGAACGAGAAGATCACGTGGGGCAAGCTCGGTGAGAAGACGCCCAAATTCATCATCGAAAGCGACGCCAGCATTGTAGCGCCGCTGGTGTTTGCGTACGTGCTGGGGTGGTAGAAAAGCAGGGATCAGGGATTAGGGAACAGGGATCAGAAAAACCGGGACGAGTGAATGAGTGAACCTGTGACGAAGCGGACGGTGATTTTCGCGGTGGGATTGGTGCTTGCGGGGATGGCGTACGCAACACGCGCGAGCGCGCAAGAGGACCGCGGCTTGTGGCGCGCGGCGAGCACCAACGCGCACGCGATCACGGGCGACATCGCGATTGCAGAAGCCAAGCTGACGATCAACTTCCTGGTGTTTCCGCTGGCCGCAATTCGCCGGCTCAAGCCGGTGGAGGTGAGCGCGGTCTTCGATGCCGACGTCAGCGCGGGGATCGAAGGCACGCTCTACCGGCTGCACGTGCCGCCGCATCAGTACATTGTGCGCAAGAACACGCTCTGCGGCGGCGAAGAGACGCAGTGGATGGCGACCTACGCCACCGGGCACACGCTCAAAGTGGCCTTTTTCTCCGGCGACGACATGCCGGTCTTCACCTTTGACACCATGCAGAACGCGACCACGCTATGCGGGACGTATGTGTACGGGCGGTGAGGCAGCTTCTGGCTGCTAGCCTGTGGCGTACGGAAACACGGCCGGCTTCATCTTGCATCGCGTCTTTTGGCGTATCGAAAGGAAGCGCCGGAAGAAATATGGAAAAGACGCGAATTCAATCTCTGGACGGTTTGCGGGCGGTATCGATCGCCGCGGTCACTGTTTCCCACTACCTCCCGCGCATGCTTCCG
>PLSB01000007.1 GCA_003165005.1 Acidobacteriaceae bacterium
ACAACCACAAATTCGCCCACATCGACGCGGGAGACACGGTGGTGCTCAGTTCGCGCGTGATTCCGGGCAACGAGAAGAGCATTTTCCGGGTGATCGACCACCTTGCCCGGCGCGATGCCAAAGTGGTTTACGACGACGGCACCAACGGGCTGATTCACGTCAGCGGACACGGCTCGCAGGAAGAGATGCGGCTGCTGATCAACCTGGTGCGGCCCAAGTTCTTCATCCCCATTCACGGCGACTACCGTTTTTTGCGCCGACACGCGCAGGTGGCCATGGAGACGGGCGCGGTGGATCATGCCATGGTGATCGAGGACGGCGACGTGCTGGAGCTGGATCGTGACGACGCGCGCAAACAGGACAAGGTGACGGCGGGGCGCATTCTCATCGACTCCGGCTCGTCGATCGATGTGGTCGAGGACCTCGTCATCCGCGACCGGCGCATCCTGTCGGAAGACGGCGTGGTGCTGGCGGTGATGGCCATCAACAAGAAGACCGGCAAGGTGGAGCGCGAACCCGAGGTGGTGATGCGCGGCTTCGGCGGCGCCGATATCACCGACCAGGCGCGCGAGACGGTGCTGAAGGCCCTGGACGGATTGAGCGCCGAGCAGAAGTCCGACTACGGCATGGTGAAAGAGCGCGTGCGCGTGGACCTGAAGCGCCTGATCCAGAAGACCACCGGCCGGCGGCCGATGGTCATGCCGGTGATTCTGGAGATATAGGGACTAGGTGACAGTGTGAGTGTGAGTGTGTAGTGCAAGTGGTTAGTGATTAGTGGTTAGCGGTTCGTGCACACTGTCCACTCACATTGGCAACTGGCCGTTTTACGCGGCCGAATGCTGTTGCAGCGAGCGCTTGCCGATGAATACCTCGCCGACGGTCAGGCGGGCATTGCCCTGGAGGTCGAGGAACCCGGTGCGGCTTTCCTTGCACAGCGCCTGCGCCTCGGGCGAGAAATAGGGCGCGATGAGAACCGGCGTGGTCTGGCCGGCAAGATGCGCGGCGCAGTCCTGCATTTTCTTGAGCGAGGCGCGAACCTTGCTGGGGCTCAAGTCGGAATTGACCTCGCAGGCCAGGGTATGACTGTGGCCGAAGACGTCGATGCGCGCCACGATCTCGGCGGCGTGGCCGCGCGCGGGCGGCTCGTGCTTCAACTCCCTGAGCTTGACGGCGGAAACCTGTTCGAGCAGCGCCCTCAGGGCTGCCGCGGCGCGAACTTCCAGTTCGCTAGCTGCACGGTCGGTTTTCATCAGTGTCTCCTCATTCAAAACATTTCCTTTTTTGCTTCGTCGATCTGGGCGGGATCGACGATGAACGAATTCGTGCCCGACGGAATCATGGTCAAGGGAGTGGGAACGCGGTGGCCAATTCCGTTGCGGACCTTCGACTCGAGCCACAGGCAGAGCCGGGGGTCGGAGATCTCCGGTTTGCCGTTCCAGAAGTGCGGTCCCAGTCCGCACTCAATGCGAAGATGATCGAGTTGCAGTTCGATCTCCTTGAGGGTCCTGGGAAAATAACGCTGCACGTTGCTCGCTCCGACCAGAATTCCCGTCACCCGGTGACCACAGCATTGCGATGTGACAACCATGGGTCTCCTCCGTTCAACGCAGCGCCCATCGCGGGATCCTGTGGCGGCAAACGGGTTGCCGGGATTCGGGATGAGGCCGTATCCGGAAGCATCAACCGGCGCAATTGCAACCGAAAAGGGAGACGCAAACAGCCGTTGGAGCCGAAGAACGGTGCTTCGCTTCCCAAAAATCACCTGCAACGGAATGACAGAGGAGGGATCTCCTTTGCGGTCTGACGCCGGGAATTCGGGAAACATTCCGGCGGCAAGGCCGTGCATCCGCTGGTCGATCGAGACGGGGAAAAGCAGGAAGTCAAAAAGAATTGCGTTGCGCACAACGGTCTTGCAGACCGTCGGCGTCCATTCCCTCATGTTCTGTGGAAATCTTGTACTTAATTTGATTCCCTGTCAACCTTTTTCGATGAATCTTTGAAAAAGATCGGTGCATCATGTGGAAAACTTCAGGCCGGCGCGAGCGGGCCAGGCTCTGCTTTAGCGGCGGCGCGGGGACGGCTCGTCGGAGAAGATCTGTCCGTCGCGGATGTGCACCACGCGGTGTGCGAATTCCGCGATATCGGCCTCGTGCGTCACCAGCACGATGGTGTTGCCAAGGGCGTGGAGCTGATCGAGGAGGGCCATGATCTCCTGGCCGGTCTTGGAGTCGAGGTTTCCCGTGGGCTCGTCGGCGAGGATGATCGAGGGATGATTGACCAGGGCGCGAGCCACGGCCACGCGTTGGCGCTGCCCGCCGGAGAGCTCGCTGGGCTTGTGCATCATGCGCGATTCCAGGCCCACATCGGTGAGCGCCTGCTTGGCGCGCTCGATGCGCTCCGCAGCGGGCGTGCCGTTGTAGATGAGCGGCAGCTCCACGTTGTGCAGGGCGGTGGCGCGGGCCAGCAAGTTGAAGGTCTGGAAGACGAAACCGATTTCCTTGTTGCGGATGCGCGCCAGTTGATCGTCGTCGAGATCGCTGACCAACTGGCCGTTCAGCCAATAGCGGCCCTTGGAGGGCGTATCGAGGCAGCCGATGAGGTTCATCAGCGTGGACTTGCCGGAGCCGGACGGTCCCATGATGGCGACATATTCGTTGTGGCGGATCTTAAGCGACACGCCGCACAGGGCATTCACCTGCTGCTCCGAGCCCATGTCGTAGGTGCGCCACAGGTCCTCGACGACAATCATTTGGTTCGCGTCCCGAACCGCGGTTGCGGGCAATTCCTCAACGCCGATGCCGTTCAGTGCCATGGGTTCCTCGGTAAACAGTGGTCAGTGTGAGTGTCAGTGTGAGTGTCAGTGTGAGTGTGAGTGTGAGTGTGAGTGTGAGTGTGAGTGGTCGGTGGCCGGTGCACACTCACACGCCACACTCACACTCGCCTTTCCTGTCTTTCTCAGCTTCCGTTGCTGGTAATGGTCACCGGCTTCTCCGTGTCGCGCTTGAGCAGCGAGCCGCTCTTCAGATCGCGCAAGGTTTTGTAGGGACCGGTGACGATCTCCTGGCCTGGGTTGAGGCCTGAAAGCACTTCGATATCCGTGGCCCCCGTGATGCCGGTGGTGACGGGAACGAACTTGGCGCGCAACCGGCCGTGCGCGTCTTTTTCGGCCACAAAGACGCCCTGCACGGGGTTCAACTTGGCTTGAGGCGCGGGCGGAGCGGAAGCCGCCTGAACGCTGCTGCTCGATTTCTTGTTGTCTGACGCGGGATCGTGCATGGTGAGCGCCTGAATGGGCAGCGCCAGCACGTCGCTCTTGCGCGCGGTGGTGATTTTGGCGGTGCAGGAGAGTCCGGGCCGCAACTCGTTGGAGGGATCGTCGAGCGTGACCACCACCTTGAAGTCCTTGGCCTCTTCGGTTCCGGTGGTGGA